>PXDN01000317.1 GCA_003566375.1 Opitutia bacterium | reverse complement strand
TTCATGGGATTCCCCTTGGTTCGCTTCGGTTAAAAAGCGCCGGTCGTAACCCCGCGTGCTGAATACCGCGATTTTCATAAAGGCGGACCCTAGCAAATTTCCCGCGCATCGACTAACCCGAAGTTGCCACCTCCCACGCGGATTTTGACGGAACAGCAACCGCGTCGCCCCTTCGACAATATATTGGACCGCGGCGGCATGACGCCGCCTTGGACAGGAGCGACGGCGGCCCGAGACCGTCACTCTAACCGACTCCCAGCCCATGGGGGATCAGCCGAAGCGGTTTTTACGCATACGGGTCGAGCGGTAGGCTTCTCTCTCAAAAATCGGTGTTTCTTATTGCCGGAAAACTCCGGTCCGCGAAAATAAGACGTTCATCAAAAATCGCCGCGACAGGAGATAACCGTTCATGTTGACTCGAAACATTCCTTTCTCCCGGAAGCCCAAGGCCGTTTCGGCTTGGGTTCTTCCTTTTTTTCTGATGCTCATCCATGCCCATCCCGGCTCGCTCCATGCGGAGGAAAACCCGTGGGAGGCCGAATTCACGGCCGGCAACGGGCTCACCCTCCAGCACCGCGGGATTCCGTTGATCCGCCAATCGACTCTTCACGTGGTCAGGCCGGGCTGGACGGGGCTCCTCTTTAGCCAACCGCAAGTTGCCCATCGGCAAGAGCCGTCGGGCGGCGATGACGGCGCTTTCACGGTCACCGGGGAAAACAGCGATTTCCGCGCGGTCCACCGGTTTGCCGCCTTGGACGACCGCCGTTTCCGGCTGGAGTTCACCGGCGAACTGTTGCGGGACACTCCCGCCGATATCGAATTCGCCATCGGGTATTTCAACGCCAACCTGCTGGCCGGGCGGCCGTTTCGGGCGGAAACCGCCGACGGCCCGGTCGAGGGCCGGGTGCCCGATTTTCCGGCCGGGACCGACCAAATCGGCAACGATCTGGTTCCCGGCTTCCAATGGATTGAATTCGACACGGTGATCGGGCAGCTGAAAATCGAAATCGACGCGGGCGGTGAACGGGTTCTTTTCTTCGACGCGCGCCGCGATCCCCAGGGCTGGGCGCGCCGGGCACCGGTTTTTTGGTGCGGCATCGGGGTGCCTTCGCGGGGTTTGGCGTTTGGCAAACCGGTGCGGGTGGAGATGCTGATTACGCTGGACCCGGCTCCCCTGGGCGAACGGGAGGAGAGCGCGACGGTCGCGGCATCGTGGCGGAACGCGCCCGCCGCTCTTTCCCCGCGGGACCGGCCCATCCAAGTCATCCCCACGCCGAAATCGCAAAACCTTCACCCGCGGGCAACCCACCGGCTCCGGGACGGCGCGGTCTGGTCCGTTTCCGGCCCGGAACGGGATTCCCGGCTCTACGACGCGATGGCCCGGATGTTGGACGGCGCCGGCGTGGAGGCCCGCCAACGGGAGGGGGAGGCAACCGAAACCGTGGTGATCCGAATCGACCGGCGGCGCGCCCGCCCCTCGTTCACCCCGCCAAACGGGGAGACTCCGGAATGGCTGGACCATCCCGAGGGTTACCGCCTCACCGTAACCCGCGGCGCCATTGAAATCGCCGCCTCCACGTCGCGGGGAGCCTATTACGGTTTGCAAACCTTGACCCAGCTTCTCCGGCCCGGCCGCACCGGCATGGTCGTTCCCCAAGGGTCCATCGAGGATTGGCCCACCCTCTCCTTCCGCGGCGCCCACTGGTTTCCCAGCGCCTCCGGGGTGCCGTTTCACGAGAAACTGACCGAGCGGATTTTTTCGCGGCACAAACTCAATCACGCGGTCATCCAGTGCGAGGCGGCGGTCTGGGAAAGCCAGCCGGAAATCGCCGCGCCCAACTCAATCGGAAAACCGGCTTTGGAGGGTTTGGTGAAATGGAACCGCTCCCTCTTTATCGAGCCCATTCCGTTGATCAACATCCCCGGCCACGCCGAGTGGCTTTTCCGCAACGGGCAAAACCTCGACTTCGCCGAAGATCCGGAAACCCCCTACGCCTACTGCGTCCACCACCCGCGTGCCGAAAAGGTCGTCACGGCCATTTTGGAGGAAGCCATCGACTTGTTCCGGCCATCCATTTTTCACCTCGGGCACGACGAGGTCACCATGCGGGGGCGTTTCCCGCATCCCGATTGCCCCCGTTGCCAGGGAGAAACCGCCACCTCCCTGGTAAGCGCCCACATTCAGCGCAAGCACGCCTGGCTCGCCGAACGCGGGTTGGGGATGATGATCTGGGGAGACATGATGCTGGCGCCGGAAGAGATTCCCTACACGGCGGCCTTCGCCCCCAACGCCGAAGAGGCCGCCCTCCGGCGGGCCGCTCTTCCCCGGGATGTCATGATCACGGATTGGCACTACGACGCGGGCGAGGATTATCCGAGTCTGGACCTGTTCCAAAAACGCGGCCATCCCGTGATCGCCTCGACCTGGCACAATCCCCTGAACATCCGCAATTTCGCCCAAGCCGCCATCCAAGCCGACGCCAAAGGGTTGCTGCAAACCACCTGGGCGGGATACTTCCCCGACGAATCGGTCCTGCGCGACGGCCTGCACCAGTTTTCCGCCTTTCTGCTGGCGGCGGAATACGCCTGGAGCGGGCGCGCCGATCCTCCGGCCGCCCTCCCCTTCGATCCCGGCACCGAATTCGTCCGCCTCTGGTTCGACGAAGGCGTCACGGAGCGGCGGGGCCGGTTGATCGATCTCTCAACCGCCGCGCGCACCCCCCGCGAGGGTTGGCTCGATCTCGGCCCCGGTTGGGATTTCCGGGATATGCCGACCGGCCGGCAACGCCTGGGGGAAATTCTTTTCAACGTCCCCGACAAGCTGGCCGTGGTCGGCGGCCATTTTGGACCGGAAGGAACCTGGCGGGACATCCGCCTGCCCGCCGACGGAAAGGCCGGGGAGATTGCCCTGCTCCACACCGCCGCCTACGGCGCCCCGGCCGGCACGGTGGCCGCGCAAATGACCGTGCGCTACCGGGACGGATCGGAGTTCGTGGAAAAACTGGTGCTTGGCCGCAACGCCGCCCACTGGGGAAATGATGCGCCCTCCATGGGCTCGGTCATCGGTTGGTCGGTCAGCTCACCGGTGGACACCCCGGTTGCCCTGCGGGTCACGCGGGTGCCTCTTCCTCATCCGGACAAGGAGTTGGCCGAAATCCACTTCACGCCCGGAGATCCCGAGCAAGCCTGGGCGCTGGCCGGGGTCACCCTGCTGGAGTGACGGTCAGGGAACCCAGTTGCGGAATTTTCCCACCAAAAACAAAACGGCGGC
>PXDN01000224.1 GCA_003566375.1 Opitutia bacterium | reverse complement strand
TGCCAAATCATCGGCGGGGGATTGACGGAAACGGTTTCCCCATCAAGCGGAGTCAGGGGCGGGTGGGTATCCGGTTGGGCGGCCATCCCGACCGGCGCCTCTTCCGTCTCCATCTTCTCCACGGCAAAATCATCCAGGTAAAAGTGGTGCCTGCGGTTGCCGGCGGTGTTGAATTCAATTCCCGTAACCGGCCCCCGGCGGTTGTTTTGCACGGAATGGCCGGCCTGGGCCAACGTCCCGTTGATCCAGATGTCCACTTGCCCCGCCCCCAGAATTTGATTGGGCGCGTAAAGAATCGTTTCATCTCCGTTGTTCACGACCAGTTCGACATGATTGACCTCACCGCGTTGGTAAATGGCGGAAGCGCCGATGGTGTTGCCGTCGCGCCCGAAATCAATGACCTGGGCCCGGGCGGGCACCGAACGGGAGCCGGCGTGGAGGATGATCCAACTGTGATCATTCGAACCGCCTTCAGGTTGAAAAAAACGGAAGCTGACGCGCGCCGTCCTTGCGGCGAACCCCTCCTCGGCAATCAATGCCTGACTCATCCCCGTTTCTCCCTTGCGGTATTCGAGAATCCGGTTGGCCGGGCCTTGGCCAAACCGGTTTTGCCGGTCCTGCTCCACCGTGATCCGACCGGCACCTCTTCCGTCCCGGACGGAAGTCCAAGGGGCACCCGGAGCCTGACCGACCGGTTGATGGTCAAACGAGTCTTTCCACCCATCCTGTTCAGTCTCGCCGATCGCCAGGCAAACCATGCCAACGAATACCATCGAAACGAGTGTCCCCGTTTGTAAAAGCCTTCTCTTGGATCTCATTCTCTTTATCCGCATTATATTTAAACCAGATCCCCAAGCATGGGACCGGATCATGGGTATTACTTCAATTGATACACCCGGATGTCATCCCACCAAAGATGGGTGCGAAACGTTCGCAAACCGAGAAGGCCTTCCCGCAAAGGATCCGGATCATCCCATTCCAAGAAGGGTTTTCCATCGACCTCGAAGGTGATGACGCCCTCCCTTCTTTCGATGGCCAACCGGTAGGTTACACCAGGCTTCACACCCATTTCGTCGTAGGTTTCATCGACCAAATCGAATCCGGGGCAGCGCCGCAAGCGAAGCCGGGCATGGGGATGGCCCTCCGGGGTCAGACCGGTTTCTTCCAAGCGGTCGCGCAGGAAGGTGACGATGTAGCCGTTGAGGTTGTGATAATGCCGGTAGGCTCCGTCGGCCCGGGTTTCGCGGGTGTCAAAAAGCGGTTTTCCCTCCGGATCGGAATAAAAGAAAAAAACGTTGATGTTGTTGGCGCCAATGGAGGACGAGACGACGTGCGCGTCCATTTCGATGCGAACATTGCCCGCAAACGGGATTTTGCTCCAGACCGTGGCCACCCCGCCCGGATCGCCCGCGTTTTCCGGGTCGGCCTTCACATGCAGCCGTCCGTCCTCCACCCAAACCCGCTCCCCCCCCTCGACCCACCATGCGTGATCGCCTTGGATCAGTCCGTCATTACCGGCGGAGTGCCCGCCGTTGAAGGTTTCATGGAAAATCAGGGTTTTTTCCTGGTCAGGCGGGGTTGGAGCGCATCCGGTTAAGACCGTGAACAGCCAGACCCCGGCGGCGAGTCGAACGGTTGTTTTCATCATTTTCATAGTTGGCTGATATCGACTTTTCAGAGATCGGACCCGGATCCATAATACAGGATTCCTTCCGGGGATGCCCAAATCGCCCGTGTGGAGTGGAGGGCTTCGTGACTTTCTTTCATAATGGAGGGATGGCGGGCGACAACCCGGACCGAAAAATCCTCCGGATCGATGGCGAAGGCGAGCCCTTTCATCAATCCGTCAATCCAGCCATCCGGGCCGCACGGTTGTTTCGCGAGGCGAAAACGATTGGGGAAACCGTCGTTCTCCGGCAAATCGCCGACGTAAAGCAGCCCGCGTCACAAAGGATCGGATACAAAATACTTCTCGTTGGTGGCTCCATAGACAAGACCGCCGTTGCCGTCAGTCCCTCCAATTAAATGGATCAGAACGCCGGGGTCGCGCAGTTCGGTTGGCAGGTGGTATGTCTACACGGTGTCCGAGTCGAAGGCGACCAAGTTGCCGAGCGGGCCGATTTCGCGGTATTCCCGGCCCGCCATGGTGACTGGGGAACGGTCGTCGCGCGGGATTGGCAGTTTGCCGGCGAATGATAAAAGGCAAGATATTAGGACTTCGATTCTAAAAAACCCTCACTTTGCATTTAGGGTTTGTTTTCAAAGGCTTGATTCTGTTCATTTCGTTTCGTCCGCATCCGCCGGATCAAACAACACAGTCAATCCATCATCCCACCGCTTATGAAGACTCCCCGATTCTCCATATCCCGCATGGCCGCGGCCACCCCGCCTCGATGCTCCGCCCTCTTGCTCACCGGTGCCGCCATGTTGCTGCTTGCCCTCGCGTGGTTGGCCAGCCATTCCGTTTCCGACGCGCCTCAAGCGGAATCCCCGCCGGTCGCCGGAAATGAGTTATCCCACCATAAGTTTCCCGCGAACTTTGAGCCTTTGCATGAAGGTCCGGCCCCGTCCGGGTCCGGCGTTTTCACCGAGGCCGCCACTCCGAAAGAAGCCGGGGCAGTGTTTGCCCGATTGCGGGAAATCGCCAACAACGGCTGGCGCGATCCGGATGGAAACGTTTCGGCGCCGAATGTTCTCCCACCCGTGCAAACTCTCCCCGACGGTGTCGCGCCGCTGGAGTCCGCCCACCTGTCGGCGGAACGGCAGAAAGCGATCGGCGACCTCGCCTGGCGGCAGCCCAACAAACACGCGCACGCCCGCGTGAACCGGGTCGGCGGCATTCATTTCCTGCGCGGGTACTTACTCGAACCGGCCGCGGACACCGCCGAGCCGGGGTATTCCCTTGCCGCCACCACCGCCCGCAATTTCCTGCGCCGCAACGCCACGTTGCTCGCCTTGGAACACCCGGGTAGTGAAATGGCCTTTGCGCGGGAGGAGACCGACGATCTTGGATACACCCAGATTCGTTTCCAGCAAAGATACCGGGGCTTGGAGGTCTGGCCGGCCAACTTGCTCCTGCAAACAACCCCCGAAGGCCACCTCGGCCTGGCCAAAGGCAATTATCACCCGACCCCGGAAGACATCTCCCTCGAACCGGAGTTGCCGGAGGAAACGGCGGCGGACATCGCGCGGCTGCGCCTCTCGGCCGGTCCGGATCTGGAAATGGAGGCAGTCGATTTGATCATCTTCGGCAACGGGCGCGACCCGGCCCGCCTGG
>PXDN01000311.1 GCA_003566375.1 Opitutia bacterium | reverse complement strand
CGTCACCTGTTTCGGAAGGCGGGGAAAACGGATTCGCCAAGTTGAAGGTTGTCCCGGCGGGGTTTTCCCGTTTTTTTCTTTTCCACATAAACCCGCCGGTCGTCAAAAGCCGGCCTCACCGGCATGAAATACAAAACCATTCTCATCTTTGGCGCCCCCGGCAGCGGAAAAGGCACACAGGGAACCGCGTTGGGTTCCCTGCCCCGTTTTTACCATTGTGCCTGTGGCGACGTTTTTCGATCCATCGACACGCGCACCCTGATCGGGCAGGAGTTCCTGAAATATTCCAGCAAGGGGGAACTCGTTCCCGATGAATTGACCGTGCGCCTCTGGGAAAATCATATCAAGAGCGTCATTAGAATGGGATATTTCAAGCCGGATATTGATTATCTCGTGCTCGATGGAATTCCCCGGGTTGTCAATCAAGCGGATCTGATGACCGAACTCATTGACGTCCGCAAGGTGTTTCACCTGACCTGCCCGGACCGGGAGCAGATTTTTTTCAGGCTTAAGAAGAGGGCTATCAAGGAAAACCGGCTGGATGACGCCAGCGACGAGGTCGTGCGGCGGCGGTTGGAAACCTATGAGCGCGACAGCAAGCCGATCCTGGATTATTACGGACCAGAAATTGTGCAAACAATTGATGCTCAGCAAACACCCGCCGAAGTAATGTTGGAAATTCTGCAAAGCGTGACGAAGTTGCAAGTGGAAGACAACTGGGCGGGCAGATTGGAAGAGGCGTGAGTGTTCCCCCTTTGGGCCCGGCCCGGGTCCGTCTCCTTTTTCGTTGCCACGTTTCGGCAAGGGTAGTTGGGTAGCCGGTTTTTAATCGGTCACAGTCAAACCAGTTCATGAACATACACGAATATCAGGCCAAAGAGCTGTTTCAAAAATACGGCATTCCCGTGCCGGCGGGCGCCGCCTGCCGCGCGGGCAATGAATTCGACACCGCTCTCGCCGGTCTTCCCGACGAGGCGCTGGTGGTGAAATCCCAAATCCACGCCGGCGGACGCGGCAAGGGCACCTTCACCGACGGCTATCAAGGCGGCGTAAAAGTCGTCAAGTCCCGCGCCGAGGCCCGCGAAGCCGCCGCCAAAATGTTGGGCAACACCTTGGTGACCCACCAAACCGGCCCCGAGGGCCGCAAGGTCCAAACCGTTTACTTCACCCAGGCTTCGGATATCGTAAAGGAGTACTACCTCGCCATTGTGATGGATCGGGCCACATCGTCCCCGGTCATTATCGCCTCCACCGAGGGTGGCGTGGACATTGAGACGGTGGCCGACCAAACCCCCGATAAAATCATCCGCGTCACCGTCGATCCGCTGCTCGGCCTTAAACCGTATCAGGCCCGCGAGGTCGCGTTCGGGCTCGGGTTCAAGGACGATCAGTTCAAGCAGATGGTGAAGCTCCTCGCCAACCTTTACCGGTTGTTTTGGGAAAAGGATTGCTCCCTGCTGGAGATCAATCCGCTGGTCACGACCCCGGAGGGAAAAATCGAGGCCCTCGACGCCAAGGTGAATTTCGATGACAACGCCTTGTTCCGCCTGCCCGACATCGCCGCCCTGCGCGATCTGAACGAGGAGGATCCGAAGGAAATCGAGGCGTCAAAATACAATCTCAACTACATCGCTCTCGACGGGAACATCGCCTGCATGGTGAACGGGGCCGGTCTCGCCATGGCCACCATGGACATCATCAAGCATTTCGGCGGATCTCCGGCCAACTTCCTCGACGTCGGTGGCGGCGCCAATGCCGAACAGGTGACGCAGGCATTCAAGATCATCCTGAGCGACCCGAACGTGAAGGGCATTCTGGTCAACATCTTTGGGGGCATCATGAAATGCGACACCATCGCCACCGGGATCATCGAGGCGGCCAAGGCGGTCAAACTCGACCGCCCGCTGGTGGTCCGGCTGGAGGGGACCAACGTGGAAGCCGGCAAGAAACTGCTCGGCGAAAGCGGCCTCGCCATCGAGCCCGCCGACACCTTGGCCGAGGCGGCCGAAAAGATCGTCAACCTGGTGGGCAAAGCCTGAACCCGCCGCAAGCGAAATTGTATTGGAGATTTTGAGACCATGAGCGTTCTCGTTAATAAAAATTCACGAATTCTGGTGCAGGGCATCACCGGCAAAGCCGGTTCCTTTCACGCCCAACAATGCCTGGACTACGGCACCAACATCGTGGCCGGGGTGACCCCCGGGCGCGGCGGTTCGACGTTTGAGAAGAAAGTGCCGGTGTTCGACACGGTCGGCGCGGCGGTCCGGGAAACCGGGGCCGACGTTTCGATGGTGTTCGTTCCCCCGCCGTTTGCCGCCGACTCCATATTGGAGGCGCTGGACGCCGGGATCGGTCTGGTGGTGGCCATTACGGAAGGGATTCCGGTCAAGGACATGGCGGAGGTGAAAGGCAAATTGCTCAGCACCGGCGCCCGCTTGATCGGTCCGAATTGTCCCGGCATCATCACCCCCGGCGAATGTAAAATCGGCATCATGCCCGGCTACATTCACAAACCCGGGCGGGTCGGTGTGGTATCGCGTTCCGGCACCCTGACCTACGAGGCGGTTTGGCAATTGACCAGCCGGGGCCACGGACAGTCCACCTGCATCGGCATCGGGGGAGACCCGATCAACGGCACCAGTCACCTGGACTGTGTGAAGCTCTTCAATGAAGACCCGGACACCGACGCCATCATCATGATCGGCGAGATTGGCGGGACCGCCGAAGAGGAGGCCGCCGCTTACATCAAGGAGCATGTGAAAAAACCGGTGGCCGCCTTCATCGCGGGCACCACGGCGCCCCCGGGCCGCCGCATGGGCCACGCCGGGGCGATCGTGTCCGGCGGCAAAGGGACCGCCGAGGCCAAGATCGCCGCCATGCGCGAGGCCAACATTGCGGTGGCCGAGACTCCCTCCGACATGGCTGACGCCTTGCTGCGGGTTTATAAACCCTGATTCGGGCTGGATCGGTTTGGCAAAACATTCGCCCGCCCTTGGCATCGCCAAGCGGCGGGCTTTTTTTGGGCATTCCCCTCACCGTGGCATTCGGCCACGTGGCATCCGGCCTTGCCGGATGAGATCATTGGCCAAGGGGCGATGCCACCGCCGCTCAAAATCAGTCTTCTGGAGGGGCCACCTCCGTGTGGCCCGTTGGCAAACACCAGTCTCCCTTCGCCGGGCCGTGGCCGCCGTCTGTCGATTTGGCCGAAAAGTTCTATCCTCATGGTTTCCGCGAACCGTGGCATCCGGATGATCCTTCCTTCTTCCTTTTAACTTTTG
>PXDN01000422.1 GCA_003566375.1 Opitutia bacterium | reverse complement strand
GAGAACGGTTTGCGCAGGGTAAGGGTTGCCCCCAGCTGGGCGGCGATTTTAAGATAATCATTGGCGTTCCAACGCCCTCCGCCCGACATGGCGATGATGCGCAATTCGGGAGAGGAGCGGCGCAATTCCATGATGGTTTCAATACCCTCCTTCTCCGGCATGATCAAATCGGTGACAATGAGGTCGTAGTCTTCCCGGCTGGCGAGCTGAATCGCGCGTTCACCATTTTGAGCGGTGTTCACCTGATGATTTTCACGCTCCAAAATTTCGCTCAGGACCGAGAGCAAGGATTCCTCATCATCGACTAAAAGTATTTTTGCCATGACTGATCCGGTTTTCAAAGAACCGGACCCCATGCCCTGTTCAAAACCGAATAATTTAAAATGAAGGGGGTTCGAATTGAACCTGTTTCCAACCCCTCCACTTTCTGCAAAATTCCAACCTTTGACCAGTCCGCATGTGGTAAAAGGGGCGTAAAATTACCCCGTCTATCGGGTAATAAACCCTACAAGGGATTGTCCGCAAATATCTTCAATTACTCAACCGGCCGCTAGGACGGCCTCTTCGTCCTTGCCCTCGGCGGCTTCCTCCACGATGTCGATTTCCATGCGGAGATTGTTGATGATGTAATCCTGCCGGTCGGGGGTGTTTTTCCCCATGTAAAAAGTCAGCAGGTCGGCGGTGGAGGCGTGTTTGTCGATCAGAACCGGATCGAGCCGCATGTCGGGGCCGATGAAATGTTTGAACTCGTCGGGTGAAATTTCCCCCAATCCTTTGAAGCGGGTGATTTCCGGTTTCGCCCCGAGAGCGGCCATGGCCGCCTTGCGCTCCTCCTCGGTGTAACAGTAGCGGGTCTCCTTTTTATTGCGCACGCGGAAAAGCGGCGTCTGTAAAATGTAGAGGTGCCCTTGTTTGATCAGGTCGGGGAAAAACTGGAGAAAGAAGGTGATCAACAACAACCGGATGTGCATGCCATCCACGTCGGCGTCGGTCGCGATCACGACTTTGTTGTAGCGCAGCCCGTCGAGGTCCTCCTCGATGTTGAGGCAGTTTTGCAGGAGATTGAACTCCTCGTTTTCATAGACGATTTTTTTGGTCAGCCCGAAACAGTTGAGCGGTTTCCCCTTGAGACTGAAGACCGCCTGCGTGTTGACGTCACGGGATTTGGTGATTGAACCGCTGGCGGAATCGCCCTCGGTGATGAAGAGAGTGGTTTCGGCCGCGTTCTTGTCGCGGGAATCGAAATGGATGCGGCAATCGCGCAGTTTGCGGTTGTGGATTTTGGCTTTTTTGGCCCGCTCGCGGGCGAGTTTCTGAATGCCGCTGAGTTCCTTGCGCTCGCGCTCGGACTGGACGATTTTATCGAGCAGCGCCTTGGCCGTTTCCGGGTGGCGGTGGAGGTGGTTGTCGAGTTCCTGGGCAATGAAGTTGCCGATGAAGGTGCGGATGGTCGGACCGTCGGGACCGACGCTCTGCGAACCGAGCTTGGTTTTGGTCTGTGACTCGAACACCGGCTCCTGCACCTTGATGGCGACGGCGGCCACGATGGAGGAGCGAATGTCGGCGGCCTCGAAACTTTTCTTGGTGAAATCGCGCACGGTTTTCACCACCGCCTCGCGGAACGCGGCCAGGTGGGTGCCTCCCTGGGTGGTGTGCTGGCCGTTGACGAAGGAATAATACTCCTCGCCGTATTGGTCGCCGTGGGTAAGGGCGACTTCGATATCGGGTCCCTTGATGTGAATGATTGGATACAACGCTTCGCAGGTGAGGTTTTGGGTCAGCAGATCGAGCAGGCCGTTTTTGGAGTGAAACTCCTTGCCATTGAGCACGAGGGTGAGCCCGGTGTTGAGGTAAGCGTAGTTCCAGAGCATCGTCTCGATGTAATCGAGCCGGAAACGGTATTGCCCGAACAGCGCTTCGTCGGGAACAAAGCTGAGGCTGGTTCCGTTTCTGGCGGTGGAGGAGACCACCTTGGAGTCGCGGTCCAAATTGCCTTGGGCGAAATCAAGGGTGCGGCTCTCCTTGTCGCGCACCGATTGAATGGTGAAGGAGCGGGAAAGGGCGTTGACCGCCTTGATGCCGACCCCGTTAAGACCGACCGATTTCTTGAAGGCTTCGGAATCGTATTTGGCGCCGGTGTTGATGCGGGCGGCGCATTCGAAAAGCTTTCCCAGGGGAATGCCGCGCCCGTAATCACGCACGCTGACGGTGTTTTCCTCCACCGTGATTTCAATTTTTTTGCCGTTCCCCATCACGTATTCATCGATGCAGTTGTCGATGACCTCTTTCAGCAAAACGTAGATGCCGTCATCGGGCGCGGTGCCGTCGCCGAGCTTGCCGATGTACATGCCGGGGCGCAACCGGATGTGTTCCTTCCAGTCGAGGGAGCGGATGTTCTCTTCCGTGTAGTTGCTTTCTTCGTTGCCGTTTTTCGATTTGGCCATGCTGAGTCGTCAATGGTTGGTGGGAAGCGTGTCTCCCTTCGATTGGTGAAAAATCCGGCCCGCCGGGGCAAGCGCAATGCGGACGGGTCGTGAAAATTCCGCCGCGGCAGCGGCGGTAAGCGGCTGAACCAGCAAACGGGCGCCCTCAGACCGGCCTGACCCGGGGCCAGCGGGTGGAAACGCCGTCACGTTCCAACAGAGCCTGGAACTCGGCCAACTGGCCGGCGCTGTTGCGGATTTCGCGGGGCGTCAGGCGCTGGCGCAGGGAGTGGGCGGCGAGCGCTCCGGCCGCTTCGCCGATGTTCCACTCCACCGGATGCAGGCGGTAGCACCCGTTGGTTATGTGGGTGGTTCCGATGTTTTTGGCCGCTGGAATCAGGTTCTCCATGCGTTGCGGAATCAGCGCCCCGAGGGGTATCTCAAACGGGAGGGAACTGATGTCGATGTAGTTGTCCCCGCCGGTGGAAGGATGCAAGTCGATGCGGTAACACCCGAGTCCGACGGAATCGGGAAACGATTCCGCCGTCAGCCGGGCGTCGTCCAACCCGGTGATTTCCCGGCGGGCCTCGGTGGAAACATGTTGCTCCTTGACCGTGAAATCCGCCCGGATGCGCCGCGACTCCCGGATGTAGGGCGCCATGGCGAGCCCATGGGTGGTCCCGGTGAGGTCGCCGCGCAAACGCAGTTCGGGAAACCCGCGCCCGCCGTCGAGCCGGGGGGCTTCGGTTTGCAGCCAATGGAAAAGGCAAAGGCTGAGCTGGGCCGCGCCGCGGCGGTGGCGCTTCGCTTCCTCGGGGGAAACGTCGACCAGAGGACCGGGCAGGTAATCGTTCTGCGGCCAATTGACCAGGCAGACATCGCCTTTGAGAAAACCGGGGGCAAAGTTCCGGTGATCAAGCATGCGGCGGTAGGTCCAAAACCCGGGCGTCCCCTCGTCCCCGGTGGCCGGATCAAACGGAATGCGGTGCGGCTGCTTGGTGAAAGGGTTGGTGTAGAGCCAGTCCAGCAATCGCCCGGGCCAGGCCGGGGTCAGTTTGGGCAGGAAATCCCGCCACAATTCCCAATCCTCGGGCGGATCGCCGACGTAATTCTCCATCGGGCAATATTCCACCGCAAAACACCAGGTCACCGCCTGCTGGTTGCGCGGATCAGCGGTTTCGGCGGCGTGGGGTTCGCCGGTCTCCCGCCGGCTTTCGGCTCCAATCACATATTCCGCGCCGGTCATCGGCAACAGCTCACCCGTCTCCGTCGCATCCAGAAAACAGGGAGCAAGCAGATCCACTTCCCCTCTCCCGTCGAGGTCGCGCAGGCGGACACCGGTGACGCGGTTTCCGGAAACCCCGGCATCAATGGGTCGATGCCTCCTGAGAATGACAAGCCGGCCACTGGCGACCCAGGGCGCCATCATTTGCTCCAAAACGGCCAAGGCCACCCGTGGTTCAAAAGAGAGGCGGGAAACCCAGGCGTTGCCGGGATTGAAATCGGGCTTGGCGGACGCTTCGGTGGTGAGCGGATAATGGGTTTTGTAGTAGGAGCGGACCAGGTTGCGAAAATGCCGATAGGAGGCGGTGCAACCGAACTCCTCGATCCAGGGATGCTCATCGGGCGGCACGGCTTGGCTGGTCAGCTGGCCGCCGATCCACGCGGTCTCCTCGGTCAACACCACCGATTTCCCCTGGCGCAGGGCGGCCAAAGCCGCCGCGCATCCGCCCGTGCCACCCCCGATGACGGCGATGTCCGCTTTAAAAATATTCTGGCGCATGGGGCGGAATTGAACGTGTGATTCCGGTGGTTGGCAAGCGCGGCGGCATGGTTTGGCGGTTTTGAGCGAGGCGCCACACCAACCCGGTTCCCGCCGGAAGAAAGTTCTCAGGCGGCCGGTATTTGGTTGCTGGATAACCGCCGGTTGCTTACGGGTGGTTGCATGAAAACCATCGCCGTCCTCAACGGACCCAATCTAAACAGGCTCGGGAAACGCGAGCCGGAGGTTTACGGCACCCGCACGCTGGCCGACCTGGAAGCTGAACTGCGGGAATCGTTTTCCGGCCGGGTCAACCTCACTTTTCTTCAATCGAATCACGAGGGAGTTTTGGTGGACCGCATCGGGGAATTGGCCGACAACGGATGCCATGGGCTGGTTGTCAACCCCGGCGCCTTCACCCACACCAGCGTGGCCCTGCGGGACGCCCTGGCTGGTTCCGGGCTGCCTGCGGTGGAGGTTCACCTTTCCAACGTCCACGCGAGGGAACCCTTTCGCCAACACTCACACACCGCCCCCGTCTGCGCCGGCGTCATCACCGGCCTCGGTTTCGCGGGGTACGCGTTCGCCATCGAGTTCTTATTGAAACTGGAAAGCTGATGCCGGAGAAGGAAGATCCGACTTTGCCAAGGTGGTTTGTTTGCCACACCAAACCACGCTGCGAAAAGAAATTCGCGGAACTGATGATCATGGAGGAATTCGAGCATTTCCTTCCCTTGGTTTCCAGTGTCCGGCGCTATGGCTACAAAACCAAAAAATTCACCAAACCGCTTTTCCCCAGTTACGTTTTCGCCAAAATGCCCCCCATCCACAAACCCCGCGCCCACCAATTCGACCATTTGGTCAGAATGCTGAAGGTGGACAATCAGGTGGTGTTTCTAAAACAGATCAATGCCATCCGGCTCATGCTGGAAGCGGGTCTGGAACTGCAGCTTTTTCCTCCGCTGGAAAAAGGGACCAAGGTGAAAATCATCGGCGGCCCGCTGTGGGGCGTCGAGGGGATCGTGGACAATCCCAAGCACCCCAAGGGAATCATCGTGATGGTGGACGTTCTGCAACAAGGCGTGCTCGCCCGCATTCAGCCGGAATTCCTCAAACGCATCGACGACTGACCGGTCCCTTCGCCGACGGTCGAATCCCACCGGTCAGGGAGTCGGCGCGGGAACAAAGGCCAGCCGCTCGCGTTCGTTGGAGCGCAGAACCAGCCGTCCCTCGCGCAATCCGTGCGAGGTAACCTCTTGCAGGGCTTGCAGGAAGCGATGTTCCCACTCCAATTCCGGGCAGGCCATGCGGGTGGCGCGCAAGCGGGCGAACCGCAAATCGGCACCATCCTGTTCATACGGCCCGCCGTAGCGGTTGCAGCCCGCGAATCCATTTACCGACGGCTCATGGCCGGAGAACCGGAGCGAGATGAGTTCGCGCGGCGCGAAATCAGACGGCAACGGCTCACCGTCAACATGGGTGAGCAACCACGAGGTGCCCGCGAGATCGATGGCCCGCGCATCCGGTCCGGGACTGGTGCCGCATCCGGTGATCCCGGCGGCGAGAAGGGCCGCGGCCAGCAGGGTTAAAAAGAGTCGAAGGGAGGTGTGTGCGGTTTTATTCATAAAAAAATTCGCGTTCTCAAGTCGCGCCGCCGAGTCGTTCCAACCGGTATTTGCCGTCGGTCACTTCGGCGCACCACGATTGATTGTCCAAATACCAACGGGCGGTGTCACGCAAACCCTCCACAAAGGTTCGGGAGGGTTTCCAGCCGATTTCCCGGCCGATTTTCGAGGCGTCGATGGCGTAACGGAGGTCGTGGCCGGGCCGGTCGGCGACAAACGTGATTTGGTCGGCGTAAGACCGTCCGTCCGGGCGGGGCGCCATCTCGTCCAGCACCCCGCAAAGCTCCCGCACCAGGTCGATGTTTTTGCGCTCGCTGGATCCGCCGATGTTGTAGGTGGCGCCGGGCCGCCCCTTCGCCGCCACCGCCAGCAACGCCTCGGCGTGATCCCCGACATGCAGCCAGTCGCGCACGTTCTCGCCCTTTCCGTAAACGGGAATCGGCTCCCCGGACAACGCCCGCTGGATGGCCAGGGGGATCAATTTTTCGGGAAATTGATACGGGCCGTAGTTGTTGGAGCAATTGGTGATCAAGGTGGGCAACCCGTAGGTGTGGCGCCACGCCCGCACCAAGTGGTCGGAGGAGGCTTTGCTGGCCGAATAGGGAGAATTGGGACGGTAGGGTGTCTCCTCGGTGAAGAAACCCTCCGGCCCGAGGGACCCGTACACCTCATCGGTGGATACATGCAAAAACCGGAACGCCGTCCGCCCCGTTTCGTCCAAGCCCCCCCAATACGCGCGGGCGGCCTCGAGCAGGATGAACGTGCCGGTCACATTGGTGTGCAAAAATTCCGCCGGGCCATCAATGGAGCGGTCCACGTGGGATTCCGCCGCGAGGTTCAGGATCACGGCCGGTTTCACTTCCGCCATCAGCGGATCAATCAGCGCCTTGTCGGCAATGTCGCCGCGGACGAACCGGTAGGCGGCGTTCCCTTCCAAATCGCGCAGCGAGGCGGGATTGCCGGCGTAGGTCAATTTATCGATATTGACGACGCGGGCGCCCTTCCCCATCAGGAGCCGGACGAGATTGCAACCGATGAAGCCGCAACCTCCGGTGACCAGCACGGTTTTGCCCGCCATGAATGATGTGGTTGTTTCCAAGGGTTTCATCATTTTCGAAATTCCCCGCCAAAGGCAAGCACCGGCCACGCGGCCAACGCCCCGGCCCCCCGTTTCAATCAGGCCGGGCAACCTCCGCGGGAACGGCGGCCTCTTCCAACCAGGTCTCAATGGCGGGAATCACCCGTTCCCGCCCGGCGGTGTCGATTTCAAAAACCTTGCCGCGTTTGGCGACGATTTCGGTCCCCTCGAAAACCACCTGAACCACCCCGAGCCACATGGGCCGCCGCCGGTCGATGAATCCGCCGGGCAAGTGCAAATGCCCTCCCGCCTGCGCCACCAGCACCCCGTTCACCCATTCGGCCTCGGGCAGGAGGGTGTGGGAGTGGCCGCCGACGATCACATCGACCTCGGGAAAATCCCGCGCCAGCCGACGGTCGGCATTGACCCCGATGTGCGTGAGCAAAACGAACAATTCGTTTTCGGCACGCAAATGAGCGAACTCCCTGATGGCGGCCGGGCGGCTTCCCACTTCCACGCCGGGGGCTCCGCCGGTTGAAAGCCCCAGCACCGCCACCCGAATACCGTCCGGCAGGGTGAACACATGGTGGGAGGGTGGATCGAAAAACTTCGGGGTGGAGGCTGTGACATTGGCCCCGAGCGTGGGAAAAGCGGCGCGGCGCAATTGCCGCAGGGTGGCTTCGCCCTGGTAGTCAATTTCATGATTGCCCAGAACCATGGCGTCGTAGCCGGTTTCGTTCATTTCATCGATGATGAATGCGGCCATGCGCTCGTAATACTCCAGCGAATCCTCCGCCCAACGCTGACGGTGGCGCACGAAGATGTCGCCCCCGTTCAACAACAAAACGTTGCGGCGGGTCTCCCGCAAATGGGTGATGGTTTCCCGCAAGGCGTCGGCGTGGTTGTAGTGGAAATGCAGATCGTTGTCGTGGAGGATCAGCACCTCCACCCGTTCCGCTCCCATGGCCGGGGCGGAACTCGCGCCGGTTGCCATCGCCTCCCTATTCAACCCGGAGCAACAACCGCCCGCCAACAACACAACCGCCGTCAAACAGGCGGCGGTGGTTAGATTTCCGAAGATGGGTATTCGCTTTTTCATGTCGATCCGCGTTCGGCAACCGTTACCCGGCGCTGAGGGCGGCCAGGTGCTTGTTAAAATGCCGGGCGAGCAGTTCGTGATGGAGATCGACCTCCCGGCGCAGGACGTCGAGGATGGCCTCCTTGAATGGACGGCCGCGGGCATCCATCCCTTTGGTCAAAACCGACCCGAAGGTCACGTGCAACAATTGGCGGCCAACCCGTTCGTTCAAAAAGCGGTGTTCGGTTTCCGCCGCCGGAGCGGGGGCCAGCAAGGCCCGCACCTCCCCTTCCGTGGTCGAGATATGGTAGCTGGCTTTGTCGGTGGTGAAACAACCGCCGCAATACGCGGCGATTTCCGCGAACAACACCGGATCGGTGCGCAACACGCACCGGAGCGCTTCCAGATAACCGGTGCCGGCGGTTTTGACATGCAGCAAATCCCCGCAAATCCGCCCGATGGCCGGGTAAATGGAAAATTTGTCCGAACCACTGTGAATGCTGATTTTATAGGGACCGCAATGCCGGGCAATGGCGGCATGACGCCGCAGGGCCTGTTCAAATTCTTCCAAGTCACCCCGGTAATCGATTCCTTTTTCGAATTCCCCGACAAACCGGGGTGCCAAACTGACCACCTTCACGTCCCGGCGTTTCAATTCGAGGCCGAAGAACAGATGCTCCAAGGGGCTGGTCGGGGTGTCGGTTTCATCGACGGAAACCTCCAGTTCAAACGCCTTCCCCGCGCGGATGTCGGCGATCCCCGCCGCCATGGCGGCCGTGTGGGCGATGGCGCGGCCGTATTTCACCGCCGCCCGCTCGACTTCGGTCTTGGAAAAACGAAACCGCTCCTCCTCGATTTCAAAAGTCTTCCCCGCATAGTCCGACCGCCAGTCGAAGTCCCCGAAAACCCGGTCCTCATCCAAGGCGCGAACGGCGGCGGCCCGTTCGGATTCCCCGAGATGGTCGGCCCGGTTTTCCACATGGTCGGAGGGATCGATGGTGAAGAAGCAAAACCCCGCGTCGCTGGTGCGGCGGACGTCATCCATGGTTTTCAAATGGTCGGCATCGGCTCCCCACGCCTCCGTGTAACCCGCCTGCCGCAAGGCGCCGCGCGCAGCTTCCATGACCTCGGCGGGAGTCCGGTTGGTGCGGGTCATTTCGCGGATCGATTGCTGGGCGAATACGGGCGCGAAATCAAATCTGCGGTGGACGGCGAGATGCCCGGGTGTGGCCAGACCGAGACGGTCTCCGTAGCCAAACGATTTTTTCAATCCGAGCGGAGCGGGTGCGGGTGTTGCTTTCATCACCGATTTGTTCAGCTGCCCCGCAGGGCGGTTTCCCGTTCGAGCAGAGTCGGGTGGGAATAATAAAAGCCACTGTAGAGCGGATGCGGCGTGAGGTTGCTCAGGTTTTTCTCCGACAATTTGCGCAGGGCGCCAATCAGCGGATCGGCCTCCCCCACGGCGGCGCGCGCGAACTCGTCCGCTTCGTATTCATGCTTTCGCGACATCAGGTTGAACAACGGCGACAGCCAAAAGCTGACCAAGCCGCTCAGGAGACCAAACAGCAAAAACGCGGGGGCGAGGCCCGCCGTTTCCGGATCGAACCCGAACCCGGCGTAAAACCAGTCCTGCCCGGCCAACCAGGCGATGAGGGCGAAGGCGCCGAAAACCAACACGGCGGAGATCCCGAGCATGCGGGGAATGTGCCCTTTTTTGTAATGCCCGATTTCATGGGCGAGCACGGCGGCCAGTTCCGGCCGGCCGAGTTGCTCCATCAGGGTGTCGTAAAGAACGATGCGGCGGAAGCGTCCGAAGCCGGTGAAAAATGCGTTGGAATGGGCGGAACGGCGGCTGCCGTCCATCACCAGTATGGTTTTGGCCCGGAATCCGGTGCGGTCGGCCAATTCCATCAGCGCGGTTTTCAACTCCCCGTCCGGCAGCGGGGTGAATTTGTTGAAAAGCGGCATCACGAACATCGGATAGACGATCATCATCACCAACTGAAAACCGAAAAAGACCGCGAAACCCCAAATCCACCAGGCCGACCCGGTCCAGTTTACCAAGGCGAGCAACACCCAGATCAAGGGAAACCCGAGAACGAATCCGACCAGCGCCCCTTTTACCTTGTCAGCGGCCCAGAGGCCGGGAGTGCTTTTGTTGAAGCCGAACCGCTCCTCCAGCCGAAACTGGCTCCACCAGTCGAGCGGAAGAGAGATCAGAGAGAGACCGGTCATCACCGCGATCAGATAAAGGGCGCCCAGCCACGCGGGCCGGCCCGGGCCTTCGCCGAATAACTCGTATATCCACGGCAGCACGCCCGAGAATACCACCGCCGCCAGCACCACGGCGGAAAACCCGCTCTCCAGCATGCTGAATCGGTTTTTGGCCAAGGTGTAGTCCACCGCCTTGCGGTAAGTCGGCTCGTCCACGACCTCCCGCAGTCCCTCGGGAGCGCGGTCGGCGTGGCGGAGAACCTGTTGGCGGTTGAGGAGGTCCAGCCCCCACTCGGCGGCCAGTTTCAAAACCAGCAGCCCGGCGACAATCAACATCACGGTCGTCATCAGGAAACCCGGTTCCGGTCAATGGGCGTGCCCGTGGCCGCCATGGCCACCGCCGACTTGGCGAAAGGACCAGCGGGTGCCGGACCAAACCGTTTCTCCCCGCCGTTCCACGCGGATTTCAAAAACATAATCAAATATCGGGTTGTATTGTAATTCCGAATAACCAAATCCGTTGATCTCGGGATTCCAGGAAAGGCGCTCGAACTCGTCCTCCGTGTTTTCCAAGCGGAAAACGATTTCATGCTCCATCGGCACCCAGGTGGTTTCCTCCCTCACCGGAGTCAGGTGAAAGGAGGCCCGGTATTCCTGATCCTCGCCGCGGGCCAGCTCCATGGTGAACCGGTCGCCGGCCAGGGAGACATTGTAAAGGTTGCCGCCCAGAGGCCCGCGGGGAGCGTGAGCCCTCCGGTAATCAATCCAGCGGGGATAAAAGATGATGGAGGCCAGCAGCGCGAAAAGAAGAACCAGCAATCCGATGAAAATCGCCGGCTTTTTCTTCGAGCGTTTGGAATCCTTAATAACTATCGGCTCGTCGGAAAAACTCATGGTGGCTAAAAAAGGCTCGCGCCGCTGATCGGCGGAAAATCAACAATCACTCTGCCTGCGTGACTGGGACAAGTAAAGTCCGCAGCCGTTCGATTTCCAGCCGGGAAAACCAAATGAACCAATCCGCCCGGAACAGGCCGGTCAAAACCGCCACCTCCGGAAAGCCTCAATGGCCTCGTATTCGGCCAACCCGAGCTGGTCGTAGGCCCGCGCGGTCGCCCGGTTGCGGGATTCGGCGATCTGCCACGATTCCCGCAACCCTTCCTCGCGGGCGGGCACTTGGCTTTTTTGGGACTGGTGCTTGTAAACCGCGGTGGTTTTGGTGAACAGCTCGTCCGGACTCAGCGGCACCGCCATGTCGATTTCGCCGATATCCCATTCGCGTCGGGCGGCCCGGTAGAGCCATACGTGGCAATCCTTCGTCCATGCCTCGCCCCGCAATTTCTCCAAAGCGCCCTCCATCGCCTCGAAGGCGAGACGCTGGTGCGAATTGGGGTCGGACAGATCGCCGGCCGCGTAGATTTGGTGGGGTTGGATGCCCTTGATCAAGGCTTGGACCGCCGCCGTGTCTTCCCCGGTCAATTGAAAGGCGCGCGACTGCCCGCGCTC
This sequence comes from Opitutia bacterium, assembly GCA_003566375.1. GTDB lineage: Bacteria > Verrucomicrobiota > Verrucomicrobiia > Opitutales > T3Sed10-336 > T3Sed10-336. The sequence continues at coordinate 2,543 of PXDN01000422.1, read as the reverse complement.
GTAGAACGGCAGGTCGAGAAAATGGATGTGGTCCACCGGCACTCCGTAAATCCGCAGGGCGGCGCGGGCTTCCGCCCGGCGCACGATGCTTTTGACCTTGCGCACCTCCTTCGGCTCGTCGCCGGCGTTGTCCCCGCTTTCCAAGGCGGCGATCACCCGCCGGGCAAAATCGGCGCCGCTTTCCGCCAGACCGTCCAACAAGGTTTGCCCGTCGAGCAGAAACTCCGCGAACTTGCGGGCCTCCTCGTGGGGAACTCCGAGGTTGCCGGAGGTTTGGTAAGCGACATGCACCTCGTGCCCCTGGTTAATCAGCCGGTGCAGGGTGCCGCCCATGAAAAACACGTCATCGTGCGGCTCCGGGCTGAAGATGACAACCCGCTTGGGAAACGGGGCGGCGCGTTCCGGCCGGTGGGTGTCATCGGCGTTTGGCTTGCCGCCCGGCCAGCCGGTGATGGTGTGCTGGATTTCGTTGAAAATTTTGATGTTGATCTGGTAGGCGGGGCCTTGGGCGCTGCTGAGGTCTCCCATCCCGTGCTCGTTGTAATCCTCCTCCACCAGTTTCAACACCGGCTTGCCGATGTGGCCGCTCAGCCAAACCACGGCCCGGCGGCGCAACTCGTCGCTCCAATCGCAGCCGCCGACCAGCCACGGGCGCTTCACGCGGGTCAACTCCCCGGCGGCGGCTCCGTCGAGAAAGAACTCGGCGTTGGCATGCTCCTGCAGAAAACTGGCCGACACCGTGCTGGTGACCTGGCCCTCGACCGCCTTTTGCACCATCTCCGCCTTCCCCTCGCCCCACGCCATGAGCACGATGCGGCGGGCTTCCAAAATGGTGGCCACCCCCATGGTGATCGCGTAGCGGGGCACGTTGGCCTCGCCCATAAAATCCCTGGCGGCGTCCTGCCGGGTGATCCGGTCAAGGGTGATGAGGGGGGTGCGGGAATCCTTTGACGAGCCGGGTTCGTTGAAACCGATGTGGCCGGACCGGCCGATGCCGAGAATCTGGATGTCGATGCCGCCCGCCGCCCGGATGCGCTCCTCATAGGCCTGGCAGGAGGCATAGACATCCTTGCGCTCCACCGTGCCGTCGGGGATGTTGATGTTTTCGGGCGGCACGTCAATGTGCTGGAAAAGCCGCCGGTGCATGAACTGGTAATAACTCTCCTTGTGGTCCGGCGATATCGGGTAATATTCGTCCAGATTGAAGGTGATCACGTTCTCGAAGCTTAGCCCTTCCCCGCGGTGGAGCCGGATCAACTCTCCATAAAGGCGCAGCGGCGTGGAGCCGGTGGCGAGGCCGAGAACCGCCGGTTTGTTTTCCGCCTGGCGTTGCCGGATCAAATCGGCGATTTCACCCGCCACCTGAATGGACGCCTCATGGGCGTTGGCAAACAACCGGGTTTTGGTTTTCTCAAGCTGTTCGTGCTCGGTTTTCATGGCCATACAATGCAAGGAAACGGCTCAGGTTGTGGATTTACAAGCCCAGGGCCGGAAAAGGAAACCGTGCCGGTTTTCCCCTTTGATGAAAAGGCTAATCCGTTTTTTCCGCACCGGATTTCCCCCGGACCGCCGACCGCGGATTGGTTTTTCCGTTGGGTGGAACCTTTTCGCCGGCGGGCGGCTCCACCCGGTCGAGTTTGGCCCTCTTGATCGCGAAATACGGCTGCTGCTGCTCGCGGGCAATCATCCGGCAATGCCGCACCAGCCGCTCGAATTGCAAAACCTGGTCGCTGAAAAACAGGCCGGCGATGGCGGTGACCTCATGGCGGGCCACCCTCTCGTTAACTTCCCGGCGGATCGCCTGGGCGCGGTCGGCGAAACGGTTGCGGGCTTCCTCAACCTGTTTGGCCGCCTCGGGGAAACCGTCTTCGTCAGGATCCAGGGAGCGGATGGTTTTTTCAAGAACCCCGTCGCAAAGCTTGAACAACTCCTTCAACGCCTCCCGCATCGGCGGATCGAATGCCGCGTCGGCATGCGCGCGCTGACGGGTGGTGGCTTCGGCGATGTGATCCACATGGTCGCCGATCCGTTCCACGTCGATGGTGATGTGGGTGAGATACTGGGCCAGCAGGCGCTGACGGCGCGACAAATAACGACCGGTCAGGCGGGTCAGGTAGGAACGGATCGCCTCGCGGATTTCGTCCACCGCAAGCTCGTTGGCCGCCAAAGCCCGCGGTCGCCGCCGGGTGGCATCCAAAGCAAATCCCTCGGCCAATTTCAAACTCCGGCGCGAAATTTCGAGCGACCGGCGCAGTTCGCGCAGCACGCCCACCATGGCGGCCTCCGGTTTGCTCGCCAGCCCGGGGTCCAGAAAACTCGGCGAGGCGGCGGGTTCCCGCGAGGGCACGATCACCGTCAAACTCCGGGCCAACCATGGGGTAAACGGCAGCAACAGGAGCGCCGCCACCACCATGATCGCGGTGTGCAAGTTGGCCGTTTGCCGGATCACATCATCCGACGTCCACTGCACCGCCGTGATGAACAACGGCGCGGCCAGCATCCCCACCGCCACGTTGAACACGTTGAAGATTAAATTCGATACG
>PXDN01000369.1 GCA_003566375.1 Opitutia bacterium | reverse complement strand
CGTGCCGGAGGAGTCTATCCGTCTGATGGCGGAGTACTTTACGCCGCGGACGGACTTGGAGATGGGCGTGCGTGCGGGCGGGGTGCAGCCGCTGACGGCAGAGCAGTTGGCGGAGGTGGGTGAGACACCGGAGTCGGTTGCGCGGATGTCTGAGGCGGCGTTGGGCGACGTGGTCGCACGTTATGTTGCTCGGAATCCTGATTGGGCGGAGCGTCGACGGTGATGGAGGAGTGGGAGCGCAAGGCGCACGCTCGTGCCCGCCGGGCCCGTGCGGCAGCGGACGCGTTTGATACGCGGACCCGCTGGGTGCCGCCGGGCGACCTATACCGTCGGGGGTTCAAGCACCCGCCGCGCACGCCGGACGACTGGGACCTACTGGACTAGCCAGCGGGTCAGCGCCGCGTTGTTCCGGAGCGTGTGGAACAGCAGCGGCGAGAGGGTGCGGACGACCTGTTCCTCGGAGTCTCCCGAGAGTGGGCCGCCGTCTGCGGCGAGCGCGGTCTGGTCGATGAGGGCGTGCAGGATTTCATGGAGCAACGTTTCTCGCTCGACGTCGGGCTGGTCGGGGGCAATAAGAATTTCGCCACTGCGGTACACGCCGTGAAGGGGTTCGCCCTCTTCTCGTGAGGCGCGGTTGATGCTGGCGGCGTCCCACCGTACGGGGATGGTGCGGTGGAGCACCCGTATTTTAGACGGCTTCTTCATGGCAGTCTCTCAGGTCGCAGTCGTGGCAGTGGTACCAGCGGTGGCCGTCGTGGGTTTCGACAAAGCACATGATGTCACCACAGAGTCGGCATCCGTGTCTCGTCTCCCCGGTCATCACGTTCAGATATAAGGGCATCGAATCTCTCCTCTGCTTTGCGTCGGGCTTCTTCGAAGATGGATGTGTTCCAGTCGTGCAGTTGTTGTGCTGCGTTGGTGCGGGCAGAGGGAGTCGAACCCCCACGCCTTGCGGCGGCGCCTTTTGAGGGCGCTGCGTCTGCCTGTTCCGCCATGCCCGCGTCTTTCACTCGTCGCTGTAGGCCCAGTCGAGGGTCTTCCAGAGTTCGTGGTCGAAGTTGTCGATGCTGCCGGGGATTGCTAGTGCTCGCTTGTTGGTTTCGTGTTCGAGGATGGCGTTGAGAAGCCGGTTGTATCGGCCGTCGAGCCATGTGACGTACTGGACGATGCTGTCCGGGTCACTCATTCTTTTCCTCCATGCATCCACCACATAAACGCCATGCCTGCCATGCCTGCGCACATGCCGAGAAGGTAGCCGAACTGGAACGTGAACATCTCACTCATCGTCCTCTCCTACAGTTCGCCACAGGTATTCGTTCGGGTCACGGTCGGGCCGCCAGCGGGATACCCACCCGTCACGCACCATTCGGCGGTGCATGCGAACCGCGTCCTCGAGGATAGCGATGCGGGTCTTTAACTGCTGCTCCCGCAGCCCGGCAAGTTCAGTGTACTGCTTGAACGAGCGGGCCATCACGGCTCTCGTGAACGGTTGTAGTCGTCGAGGTACACGTCGAACAGCCAGTCGGACTGGAGGGCCTCGTCGAAGTCTCCGTAGAACCCGAGGTCCCGGTACTCGTCACGCTCGTACAGGTCGTTGACCCACAGTTCGAACCGGTTGTAGTGGGTGTCGTACAGGCTGTCGGTCGGTCCGGCCCACCGGGCCTCGGGCAGTCGTGCGTCCATGATGCTCATGTTACTCTCCGTTTCGTCTTATCATCCATCCCCGCTCGTACGATTCGAGCGGGTGTCCGTGAATGTACTCGTGGCAGGACCAGCATACACCAAGGAGCAGGTCCACGTCGTCGACGAGGTCGCCGTCGCGCCCCTTGCGGTGGTGCACTTGGTCGAGCGGGCCCCGGCAGTTCGGGGTGTTTGCTTCGCAGTATCCGTTCGAGCGTTCCGCCACGATGTACCGTGCCTGCTGGTACCGGCGGACCCGGGCCGTTTCTTTCTTCGACCTACTCTTGAGCGGGGTTCTCTTCACGGTCGTCTCCGAAACTTGTCAGCGTGCTGGTCAGGTCATCGAGGGGCAACTTGACCCCGCGTGAACCTGCCGACCGTGCGTTCCCCGGCCGGTAGCCGATGTTACCAGACTCGAGATGTTTCGCCACCAGTTCCTTGAGCCGTGCGGTCTCGACAAAGATGGCCCCGTCCTTGAATGCGAACGCCCAGTAGTCAGCCTCGGTGGTGGCGATGCCGGACGGGACCCAGTCGCCCTTCCGGTCCTGCTTCTCGTACTCGATGTAGAGGTTGCCGGTTTTCCACACGCCGTAGTCTGTCTTGACTTCGATGCGTGATTCGTTGATGGCGTCGACGATGTCGAGGGTCTTGTCTTCCCCAACCTTTCCTCTCTTGAGGTCGATGTCGAACCGGGGCTCGTACCCTGTTACCGTCTTTGCCTTCATGGTCGGTCCTTCCACATGGCTCCGAGCACGAGGCCGGAGACGAGGCACGCTGCCCCGTAAAGGTAGAGCGTTGCGAGCGGGCTCATCGCTTTTCCGTCCAGCCGCAGAACCCGCACACGAACGTGTCTGCTTGGATACGGAGGGACTCGCCGCACATCACACAGGCCCCGTTCGGGAGAACTCGGCCTCGGCCTTGTGCGCTGCGAGCAGGGACTGCACGGCCGACAGTTGCTGCCTCCTTGACCGCACTGCCTCCAGTGCTGCCGAGCGAGAGCCTTCGGCCAAGTCGAGACGCTGCCGCTGCTCGGCTGTTTCCGCGTCCACCCACGCCTCCCGCATCGGTACCGTTCCCGCTGGTGCTGACTGCCATGCTATCGCCTTTGCTTTCCGGTACTCGAACTCGGACTGGGCCACCTCCACGGACGCGTCACGCAGCGCCTTCAGGCCGTTGTCAAGTAGGTGATTGAATCGTGAAACCTCTTCGATGTACGACCCGATGTTCATGCGGTCGCTCGCTTTCTCCGAATGGCCTTGCGCTGGTTCGGGCTCGTCCCGCCCCACACCCCGTCGGTCAGGTTGTGGTGCAGCGCATACTCGAGGCACTGTACACGGACCGGGCAGCCCGAGCAGAAACGGCGCGCCGCGAACGCGTTGTCCCCGTTGTCAGGGAAGAACTTGACGTCCGTCCGGTCCTTGCACTTCGCCTTCTCCATCCACAGCGTGTTCATTGTTCTCTCCTGTCAGGTGCTGGACCATTCGGATGAAGTGGTCCACGTCCATTGCGATGAGCGTCGGCCCGACCGGGACGCGGCGCTTGTTGCCCGGCCGGGTCCGGTGCCACACTACCGCACCGAGCCCCCACCGGTCGTTCACCTCTTGCAGCGTT
>PXDN01000324.1 GCA_003566375.1 Opitutia bacterium | reverse complement strand
GGAGCGCCGGGCCGATCTCGCCCGGCTCGGTCCCCGAGCCATGGTGGGCGGCATCCTCGCCGCCTACCTCACCGCCACCATTGTCGGTATTCTGATTTAAAAAAACCGGCGGTTCGTAAGGAAACGTAGCGGCCAAACCTCTGGTCGGCAGCCGGTATGCACTGGCGGCGGCGGTGTTGCGGCCTGAAAAGTAGCTGCCAGACCTCTGGTCGGCAGTCAGTGTTCACTGGCGGCATCCGTGTTACGGGTGGAAATCCGGGGCGGGCGGCGTTACGGGACTGCAGACCAGAGGTCTTGCCGCTACGGAGGCGAAGGCACGGAATGGTACCGCACTTCAGACAGGCGAACAGGGAGCCCGGCGGACAACCCATTTTTTCCTGTTGATAAAACGCGGGAACCAGACAAGCTTGAATTTCGAAACCTCATGGATATATCGCGTCCAGTGACCAGAACGTTCACCGCCACCCCCGAACGCGGGCAAGAAGCGGATGCCGACGCCATTTTGGTCCAACAGGTGCAAGCCGGCGACGTGGCCGCTTTTGACAGCTTGATTTTGAAATACCGCCAGCGGCTCTATTCGGTGATTTACAACTTGACCTCCAACCGCGAGGACGCGGCGGATTTGACCCAGGAGGCCTTCATCAAGGCGTTTCAATCGATCAACCGCTTCAAAGGGCGGTCCACGTTCTTCGCCTGGCTTTACCGCATCGCCGTCAACGCGACCTATTCCCATTTGCGCCGCCACAAGCTCCGGCGGTTTTTCAGTTTCGACACCATCGACGAGGATCTGGCGCCGGCCGAAGTGCTGGAGGCGCTGACCTCTAAAAGCAATATTCCACGCGACCGGTTGCTGACCGAACTTCAGGAAAAATTGAACGAAGCGCTCCAAACTCTGTCTTTAAAACATAGAACCGTAGTGGTTTTATTTGAAATTGAATCCCTTAGTCACCAGGAAATCGCGGAAATCACGGGCTGCTCCGTCGGCACCGTCCGCTCCCGGTTACACTATGCCAAGCAACAGCTTCAGGGAAAACTTCAACCGTATTTATCGTAATGGCATCCACACAGGACAATCCACTTTCCCCTTCCGGCCCCCGGCTGACGTTGGAGCAACTGCTCCAGTTGAAGCGTTCGGAACAGCCGGAAGCTGAATTCTGGGCCCGCTTCGAGCGGGATTTGAAACAGCGCCAACTGCAGGCGCTGGTGAAGCCTCGCCGCTCCGAGCGGATCTTGGGGTGGCTTTCCGCCGGGAGACAACCCGCATTCGCCGCCGTTGGCGCGGCGGTCGTTTGTCTGCTGGCGGCATGGATGGCGTTCGCGCCTTTCCGAACCGCCCCCCTGGGCGGGGAAATGGCGGCGGCCGGGGAGATCTCCGCCGGGATGATGGGGAACGAAACCATCCTCCGCGCCTTCGCCGAACCGATACCCGGCGCGGAGCCGCTTCCGGGGGAAGCGGCCGCTTCCCCCGTTGCGGAATCGCGGTTCATCATTGAGACGCTGGCCGGTCAGCGGGAAAAGGCCGACGTGAACCGGCATTTCCGAACCGAATCCCGACCCCAAACTTTGTTCGCGGCGGTGGACGCCGCCAAGGATTACGGCGTCCGCTCCTACACCCGCGAAGGCGCTTCGCTCGCCGGTTCCGGCGCGCGAACGCTGCAGTTTTGAAATTTGACCTCATGGTGGATTTTCTTCGCAGCCCGGTCCGCAAAGCGGTTCTGGCGGGACTCGCCATTACGTTGGCGGCTTTTCCGTCCGCGGGTCCGGCTCTCCATGGGCAGGATGGCGACTTTTTCGCCCTGCAACGGCGCGTGGTGGATTTGTTCGACCAAAACTCCAAGGCAGTGGTGCGGGTCATGGCGGCGGTCGAGGAAATGGATGAAAACGGGGAAATCCATGTTGCCCGCCGGGTGGGAACCGGGTTTTTCATCAGCCGTGACGGCCATGTGGTGACCAACGCCAGCATCGCCATCCAAGCCATTCGCACGTGGGTGGAGCATGACGGGGTGGAATACGCGGCGGATGCCATCGGGCACGATCCGGAAACCAATTTTTCCCTGCTTAAATTGATGTCGCTGCCGCCCACTTTCACCCATCTCAGCATGACCGGAAACTCCGACCTGCCCCCGGTCGGTTCGTTTGTCATCGCCATGGGGTGTCCGCTGGAATTTTCCCCGTCGCCCACCCTTGGTTTGGTGACCGGACACGAGAGCAGTTTTTCCCAACGGGTGTTCCCCGTCAGCTACGCCCGCATCAACATTCCCGCCCATCCCGGGGAAGGCGGTTCGCCGGTAATCGACTTGAGCGGGCGCCTCGTCGGCATGATGGTCGCCTCGCTGCCCGAGGTGAATTCTTCCTACGTCCTCCCGGCCAAAGCGATGGTGCGGGTGCGCGACGACCTGCTGTTTTCCGGCAAGGTCGAGTACGGCTGGGTCGGGTTCGAGTTGGAGGAGCGGCGGGACCGCCACCTCGGCCGCCACATTGTGGTGGAACGCGTCTTTGAGGAAACGCCTGCCGAACAAGCGGGCATCCTGCCCGGCGACCGGTTGGTGCGAATGGGAGACACACCTGTCACCCGCGCCGACGACGTGCGCAACGCAAATTTCCACCACCGCGTCGGCGACTACATGGCCATTCGGGTGAAACGCGATGGCGAGACGCACGATTTTTCCGTGCGCCTGGTGTCCCGCCCCGAATCGGAGGAACCCCTCCCCTCGGAAACCGCTTCTCTGGACGACCGCTCTTGACCGTTCCCGACCCCAAAGCGTTTCCCCTCTCCCACCATTAAGCTTGAAAAGGCGGGCAAAAAACGGTTCCCCCTTCGCATGCCCGCCGAACTCATAACCAGTTTGCAAAACCCCCGCGTGAAACGCCTCGTGAAACTGCGGGACCGCCGCGCCCGCGACCAGGCCGGGGAATTTCTCATCGAAGGCTTCCGCGAACTCTCCCGCGCCCTCGACGCGGGCGTGGCGGTGAGCGAACTTTACTTTGCCCCGGAATGGTTTCTGGGAAGCAACGAACCGGCGCTGCTGGCACAGGCGGAAAAGGCCGGTGCCACCTTGTTCGAACTCTCCCGAGCCGCCTTCGCCAAATGCTCCTACCGCGACCGGCCGGACGGTTTGCTGGCCGTCGCGCCGCAGTGGAAACGCTCCTTGTCCGACCTTGATTTGCCCGCCGACCCGCTGCTCCTGGTTTGCGAACGCCTGGAAAAACCGGGCAACCTCGGCACGCTCCTGCGCGCCGCCGACGCGGCCGGAGCGGACGCGGTCATCGTTTGCGATCAAGTGACCGACCTCTTCAACCCCAACGTGGTCCGCGCTTCCACGGGCG
>PXDN01000350.1 GCA_003566375.1 Opitutia bacterium | reverse complement strand
TCGGGATGTAAAAAAATCCGGGATGAGAAGGAAAAATGGTTGCCGATGGAAACCTATGTGCAGCAGCATACGGAAGCATCGTTCTCCCATGGGCTTTGCCCCGCTTGCCAGCAGTTCTATCTTGAAGATCTAGAAAAGTTGAAATCCCGTCCATGACCGCTCCGCGTTATTCCGTGCTCTTTGTTTCACCCCGTCCAGACGCGGAGGAGGAGTATCGGAAACGGTTGCGGGAACCACCGGAAATGGAAATCGAATGGGTGCGTGCCGATCCCGGTGGAATCACGGAGGCGTGTTACCGGGAAAAGCCATGTGATTTGGTCTTGGCCGAGGCGGGACCGGATGTCGGCGGGGCGGTTGATTTGGTGCATGCCGTTCGCCGGGCGGCCCCGGATTGTCCCTTGGTACTGGTTTTGGATGAAAATCAGGACGCCACCGATTCCCTGCGGCTGATCCGCGCGGGGGCGCAGGAGGTTTTGATCCAAGGGACGTTTGACGCGGTGGCATTGAAGCGAACCATTTTGCACACCATTGAGCGGAAGCGGGCGGAGACGGTCCGGCGGGAGAGTGAAGAGCGTTACCGGGCTCTGTTCGAAAACCATCCCCAGCCGATGATGGTTTACGATTTGGAAACCCTGGGGATTTTGGCCGTGAACCAGTCCGCCATCAGCCTGTACGGCCACACACGGGATGAATTCCTCGCCATGACCATCCGGGACCTTCACCCGGAGGAGGACATTCCCGCGCTGGAGGAGAACGTGGCCGCGGTAAAGGAAGGGTTGGATCAGGCCGGATTATGGCGGCACCGGTTGAAGGACGGGCGCGTGATCCATGTTGACATCACTTCGCACACGACGGTGTTCGCCCACCGCCGGGCTGAGTTGGTGATGGCGGTCGATGTGACGGCGCGGGTGGAGATGGAGGAGGAGAACCGCCGCCGCAAACGGGAACTGGAGGAGGCGCTGGACCGCTTGGCCGCCAACGAATCCCTCATGCGCATTGCCGGGGAAAAGGCGTTGCTCGGCGGGTGGTATGTGGATTTGCGGGCCGACCTTTGCACGTGGACCGGAATTACCGCCGCCATTCACGGTGAGCCGGACGGGTTTTCCCCCACGATTGAAGAAGGTATAAGCTACTACGCCCCGGAATACCGCGAAATCATAGCCAGACATTTTTCCGCCTGCGCGGAGAGCGGGGTTCCGTTTGATTTGGATTTGCAAATCATCAACCGGGCGGGCCGGCGGGTGTGGGTGCGGTCCATCGGCGAGCCGGTGCGGGACGCGGCGGGCCGCATCATTGCGGTGCAGGGGGCTTTTCAGGACATCTCGGCCGCCAAAGCCGTCGAGGAGGAAACGCGGGAACTGGCCAGCCGGTTTTTCACCACTCTGGAAAGCATCACGGACGCGTTCTACTTAATAGACAAGGAATGGAATTTTGCATACCTCAACGCCGAGGCCGAGCGGTTGTTGAACCGCAAGCGGTCGGAGTTGCTGAATAAAAACATCTGGAAAATGTTTCCCGAGGCGGTCCAGACCGGCCTTTACACCCATTATCACGAAGCCGCCGACGAAGGAGTTACGAGGGAATTTGATTTATATTATCCGCCGCTGGAAATTTGGTTCAATATCCGGATCTATCCTTCCCGCGAGGGGCTGGCGGTTTATTTCCGCGACATTACGGCGTCGCGGGTGGAGAGTTCTCTGCGGCTGGCGGAAAGCCGTATTTTGGAAAAAATTCTTCTGCGCGAGCCATTGAAGGAGGTTCTTGGCGCGATAGCGGAAACGGTGGATGAGGTGTCGTCCAATGGCATCGCCTCCATCTTGTTGTATGACCCGGTTGGACCCAAGTTGCGGCTCGGGGCGGCTCCGGGCCTTCCCGCCGCCTACAATGAGGCGTTGGACGGTGTTCTCATCGGTCCGGAAACCGGTTCCTGTGGAACGGCGGCGCACTCCCGCCAGCCGGTGCTGGCCGCGGATATCGCTACGGATCCGTTGTGGGAAAATTACAAGGATTTGGCGCTTGCCCACAATTTGCGGTCCTGCTGGTCCTATCCCGTTCTGTCAGGTGACGGGAGGGTGCTGGCAACCTTTGCGTTGTATTACCAAACCCCGCGGGAACCGGATGAGAAGGACCGCGTTTTGATCGAGCGCGTCCTCCATTTGGTCAGCTTGGCCATCGAGCATTACCGCCAGCAGGAGGCGCTTCTTGAAAGCGAGGAACGCTTCCGCAAATTGCTGAATGAAGTTCCCTCCGTGGCGGTTCAGGGGTACGGGCCGGACGGCGGGGTCACTTACTGGAATGCGGCTTCGGAGCGGCTTTACGGCTACTCCGCCGCGGAGGCGATGGGGAAAAATTTGCTGGAGTTGATTATCCCGCCCGAGCTGCGGGACCCCGTCGCGCAAGCGATGGAAGGAATGCGCCGGGGCGGCCCGCCGCCGGCACACGGGGAGCTGTTGTTGCGGCGCAAGGATGGTTCGCGGGTGCCGGTATATTCGAGCCACGTTGTGGTCAAAAGCGGGTCGGGCCCTCCCGAAATGTTTTGCCTCGATGTCGACCTGACCGATTTCAAAAACGCGAGTCGGCGGGTGGATGAGCAGGCCGCTTTGCTCGAAAAAGCCCAGGACGCCATCCTGGTCCGGGATTTGGACCACATCATTCTATATTGGAATAAAAGCGCCGAACGCATCTACGGTTGGACGGCGGAGGAGGCGGTGGGGAAGTCGATCCGGGAGTTGCTATACCGTGACGACAAGGATTTCCTGGCCGCCACCGCCGAGACCGTGGAGAAGGGAGAGTGGAAAGGGGAAATCCGGCAATTCACCCGCGCCGGGGAAGCGCTTGCCATGCGGGGAAGCTGGTCCCTGGTTCGCGACGATCAAGACCGGCCCAAGTCGATCCTGGCCATTAACACCGACATTACCGAGTTGAAGCGCATCGAACGGCAGTTCCTGCGCGCCCAGCGCATGGAAAGCATCGGAACGCTGGCCGGCGGGATCGCCCACGATTTAAACAACGTGCTTTCCCCCATCATGATGTCCGTCGATTTGTTGAAAATCCAGGCGGAGAGCGCGGAGTTTTTGAGCACCATCGAGATGATCGGCAACAGCGCCAAGCGGGGCGCCCAATTGGTTAGCCAAGTGCTCTCGTTCGCCCGCGGGGTGGACGGCGACCGGCGTCAGGTGCATCTCAAACACCTGATCGGGGACATGGAGAAAATCGTGACCGACACCTTTCCGAAAAACATTCGGGTCAAAACCCGGGTCGATTCCCAGTTGTGGATGGTGTCGGGCGATCCCTCCCAACTTCACCAAATCCTGCTGAACTTGGTCGTGAATGCCC
>PXDN01000101.1 GCA_003566375.1 Opitutia bacterium | reverse complement strand
GAAGCAAGCCTTAAAGATAAAAGGTATGTTCCAAATACCAGGATACTTACATCTCTTACGTTTGAAAAGATACTTAAGGAAATCCAGAATAATAAAGCAGAGCAAGGGATGAGCTATACTTTGCTCAAAGTTGAGAGAAATAGCAAATCGCTTGAAGAAATATCCGAAAGAATAGTAGGGGTTATTAGGGATAATGACTATATCGGAATAAGCAATGACGATATAATCTACATATTGCTATCAAATACAGAAAACAATTACGCAGGTTTGATATTGGAAAGATTAAAAAAGGCAGGAATAAATGCTTCTCTCGTATTAGAGGATCTTGATGATGGATAATAATCAGATAATTTTACTTATTATAATTCATTCAGTAATTTGTCTTATCTATTTTGCAGTGAATCTAAAATTCAAAAGTCTGCAGGATAGTTTTTATAAGTTTTTCATTATCTTTTTTCTTCCAGGGGTCGGGCTTTTATTTTTAATTTTTTTAGCAATATTGAATAAGATTCCCAACAGGTCTGATTCAATAGTTGATAGTTATCTTGAACATATCAGGGGGCAGAAAAATGTCTATTATGAGGAGGTTGTGGATTTTGAAAAGGAAATGAATACTGTGCCATTGGAGGATTCATTAAATTTCAGCAACAATAAAAGTAAAAGGGCATACCTTATTTATATTTTGAAAAAGGATTTTGTGAGCCATATAAAAGGGTTACAGAAAGCTATCAAAAGCCAGGATACGGAAACTTCTCATTATGCAGCTTCGGCTCTGATGGAAATTAAGAAACAGTTTGAAATTTTATTAGCAAATTCATATGAAAAATATAAAAATAACAAAGACAATGTAAATGTTATTCAGGAATATGCCAATACCCTGAAGTAGTACCTAAAAAGCGGTCTTGCCGATAAAGTCGACTATTACAATTACCTGGAAAAATATTCTGCGGCACTTTCAGAGCTTCTATCCAGACATATAACGAATGAAGACTATTTTGTGGATAAGATAAATAATGATTTAGAGCTCAGAGATTATAAAGGTGCAGAAGATTACACTAAAAGATTTTTTAAGAATTTCCCAAACAGTGAAAAACCCTACCTGGCTTTAATGAAATTTTATTACCTGAATCGAGATAATAAATCATTTTTAAACATATTGAAAGTTTTAAAAAACAAGAAGATAGGCCTTACGGAATATGGCGAAAGTGTTATCAAATTCTGGGAGGGCAGCAAGACTGATGCTCATTAGAAAGCTTTCAATAATCATAATAGCTCTGGTGGTCCTTGCGGCTGGGTTTATGGTGCTGCGCTCACATGGATTGCTTAAGTTTGTAAAAAACGCCAACTTGCAAGAAGAACTGCCTGAAGCAATATCTCCTAAAATTCCTGCAAATATTGATTTTGAGAAATATCTTATTGTTTCAAATGCTCAGGAAAATAATAGTTTAAAAACAGAAGAACAGTTAAAAGCTGTGCTTGAATTTATGAAAAAAGACTATCAAACAATAAATATAGATCAACAGGTGCAAGATCTTTCAGGTTTTGATTGCATATTCCTGACATTTGAAAGGCTTGATTTCTTAAAAAACTTAAGTGATTATACCGATTATGTAAATGCAGGGGGAAATCTTGTTTTTCTAACTCGTCCAGTTACAGATAAAAGTTTAAAAAGCATCAGCAGCTTGCTTGGTATAAGGGAGAACTTAGGTGAAATAATAAATACATATGGTATTAAGATGCTTGCAGATGTAATTATTGGTGCCGGTGATTTCAAATCTGATACAGATACTATCATAAATTCATCCTTACGCTTGGAACTTGATCCAGAGGCAAGAATATTCATAGTCTCTTATGAGGATATTCCTATTTTATGGGAGCAGAATTACGGAAAAGGCAGTTTTATAGTTTTTAACGGTACGATGCTAAATGCGAAAAACAACAGGGGGCTTATTGCAGGGATCATAGCTCTGGCTAAAGAAAACCTTATTTATCCTATAATCAATTTAAAAATGATACATATCGATGATTTTCCAGCCCCGATTCCTGCTGGTAGAGATGAAAAGATTTATGAGGAATTCAACAGGGATATCCCCCAGTTTTATAAAGAAGTCTGGTGGACAGATATGATAAAGATATCTAAAAAATTTGATATAAAATATTCAAGTTTTATAATCGAGTCCTATAATAACGTTACAGAACCCCCATTTCCCCGGGGGGACTCAAAAGATATTAAAAATCTCCTATTTTTTGGCAAAGAGCTGCTTGGCATTGGCGGCGAGATGGGGCTCCATGGTTACAATCATCAGCCACTTGCGATGAAAGGTCATATAAAACAGGACCTGGAATATATAGCCTGGAAAAGTGAAAATGATATGGCCGAGTCAATAAAAGAGCTTATGAGATTTGTAAAAAGTGTTTTTAGCCAGTATTCATTTAGAGCGTATGTCCCGCCTTCTAATATCCTGAGCCCGGAGGGACGGCAGGCAGTTATAGAAGGAAATCCTGATTTGAAGATTATAGCATCTGTATATCTTACAAATAAGGAAGGAGACGTATATGTCCAGGAATTGAGTATAGCCGAAGATGGGATAATAGAGTTTCCCAGAATTTCATCAGGCCATGAAAATGAGGATGGAAAAATGTGGTCAATTTACAATGGGCTTAATTTATACGGTTTATTTGCCCATTTTATTCATCCTGATGATGTTCTTGATCCTGACCGCGGCGGCGGAAAAAGCTGGACCCAGCTATCAAGGGAATTTGCTTCAATATTAGAAGAAGTAAATCAGGACTATGGCTGGCTTAGAAGTTTTACCATATCTCCGGCCGGTCAGGAATTGGTAAAATATCTAGAATGCAAACCTCAAATTGAATATAAGGATGACATAATAACCATATATACGGAAGATTTCAGGCCGGATATTTATTATATTATGAGGACAAAAAGAAAAATAATTGAATCTGAAAAGTGTGATTATTTAAAGATCTCGGATGATGCTTATCTGCTGACAATTAAAGATGCAATTTGCAGTTTGAAGTTAGAGGTGAAATAATTTTGAAAGTATGCTTATTTCTTGAAGGAAGTTATCCCCATGTTACAGGAGGAGTTTCAACATGGGTGCAGATGCTCATAGAAAACATGCCTGAATTTGAATTCATTATTTATTCAATCGGGCCTGAAGAAAAATACAGAGGTATATATAAATATAAGATTCCTGATAACGTGGTCGCAGTCCAGGAAGTATTTCTTGATGAAATGCTTAAACAAAAAGGGCGGTACGGAAAGAGATACAGATTAAGCAAGGATGAGATTAAAAGCCTTAAATCTCTTATAACAGGCGAAAAG
>PXDN01000183.1 GCA_003566375.1 Opitutia bacterium | reverse complement strand
TCCGCGTCGATGTCGCTGCGCCAGGTCAGCAGGTCTTCCAGGTAGCCGGCATTGCCGAGATCCCCCTCGCCGTGTTTGAGCAAACAAGCCGCCACCCGGACGCGCCAACCGCGTTCTCCGGCCAATTCCTTCGCGCGCTCAAGGGCGGTCAACATGTTCGCATAGGCTTGGGTTCCTTTGCGCAAACCGCTGTAACGGGTCCCCCCCTGCGCGGCGGTAAAGGAAAGTGAGCGGAAGGGCTGCCCGGCCTCACGGGCGCGTGTGGCCAGACTGTTCGCAAACGACTCCATCGGCGTTTCCCCGCGGTTGCCGCCCCCGACGCCCACGCGGGCAACCAGAGGTGCAAAACCGGTCAGGGTTGCCGGGTCCAGTACCGCGATTCGGTCCTCCCCGCCCGCCGTAATCAACCCCATGCGGACGTCCGCGTTCGCCACCGCGTCAAACATCAGCGCGTCCTCCGGCCAAACCGGCTCCACGCTGACCAGCGTGTCTCCGGACTGGGAGCCAACCATCAAGGATTGTCCAAGTCCGATGAATACAACAAGGGTGTTGTCGGCGGTTTCGCCGGCGGCGGAAGCACGCGGCAAACATCCGGAAAACAATAGGCAAAGTGTGGAAATGGAAAACAGAATCTTCATGACGGGATTGGGAAAGCGGTGACCCCACCAAGGCGCGAAGGCTTCGCGGAGGCGCTCGGTGTTGGCGCGCATTTCAGTCAGAAAATCGCCCTCGCTCGGCGGGCGCGAGCAAGGGCGGAAAACCACGACCGCGATGCCGCGCTCATCCAAACGGGAGGCGACCTCAGGCAGGGGATCGTCCACCCATAACATCCACTCCGCGGCGTGCTCCTCCAACAAACGGTCCAGCGCGGTCCATTCGCCGTCAAGCGGCATCTCACCGGGTTCCCAATCAAGGCTGCGCAGATTCAAGGAGTAACGATCCTCCAGATACTGATAAACCGGTTGCGAGGCCAGCAAGGGGGCGCCCGGGCGATTTTGAAACACCTCCTTCAACTCCCTCTCCCAGGATTCCAAATCGGCGGCCAACTCGTTGTGGCGCTCAATGAATCCCTCCCGGTCACGCGGCATGAGACGCGTCATGGCATCGCGAATCGAGCGGGCGTGTTCGATGGCCAGGGAGGGGTCCAGCCAGGTGGTGGTGGCGGTGGCGGCGTGGGTGTGGGTGCCGCCGTCGCCATGGCTGTGGGTGATGCCGCCGGGCACTTCGATGAGGCGGTTGCGCTCAAAATGAAGGGCGGTGTTGACCAAAATGCGGGGCGGCAGGGCGGCCATCGTCAACCAGGCTTCATAACCGGCGCCATTGAGGATCACAAAGTCGGCCCTCTGCATCTGACGCACGGTTTCCTCGTCAGGCCGCCAGTGCAGGGGGTCGCGGTCCGCCGGCACCGGATACACCACTTCACCCATTTCACCAACGATTCGCTTGGTGAAGTAATACATCGGATAATTGGAAGCGTAAATGACCGGGTTTTCCACCCGCGTTATCGGGCCGGGCTCCTCCTCCACCGCTTGTTGACAGGAAACGGCCCCGAGA
This sequence comes from Opitutia bacterium, assembly GCA_003566375.1. Lineage (GTDB taxonomy): Bacteria > Verrucomicrobiota > Verrucomicrobiia > Opitutales > T3Sed10-336 > T3Sed10-336. The sequence continues at coordinate 12,887 of PXDN01000183.1, read as the reverse complement.
GCGGCCAAGAGGGGGAGCAGTCTTCCGGCGAGGGCGAAACATCGGTTCTCAAAAAGGTGTTGAAGCATGATTGAAAAAATCCAGTGAATGGGCGGGCGCCACACGGCGCGGACGGATTAGGTTGAACTGACTTGAAAACAAAGCCTATTCTTTGCCTACCGATGAGACCAATACAAAATCTTTTTTCTCTCTTTGCCTGCCCAGCGGTCGTGGCGATTGCAATCGCCGCCGTTTTTCCGGTTTCGGCCGATGAAATCAAACAGGCCAGCCGAACACTGTTCGACTTTGACAGCACCTGGCGATACCACGACGGAAACGAGGATCTGGGGACCGGCTGGATTGAAAAGGATTTTGACGACGCTTCGTGGAAAGAAGGCCCCGCCCTGCTTGGTTATGACACACGGGACCGCCGGGACCGCTGGCCGGAACCGGGATTACAAACCGAATTGGCGGAGAATTTGCTCACTTACTATTTCCGCAAATCATTTGATTACGACGGCCCTGCGGCGGGGGTTACCCTTCTAATCGAACAGATCATTGATGACGGCGCCGTCTATTATTTAAACGGGGTGGAAATCGCCCGCAGCGAGCTGATACCGGAGGGGAAAGTCGGGTTTGAAACCCGCGCCACCGCCGCCACCAATCCCTGGGCGCCCCATGAAACCCTGATGGTGGAAAACCCTCCCTTGCGCGCGGGTCGCAACGTGCTGGCGGTTTCCCTTCACAACAACCAGCCCGGTAGCTCCGACATTGCCCTCGGCGTTCGCCTGAGCATCGAAGAGCAGACCGCCGTCCCTCCGGCGCTCTACCTCACTTGGCAGCGGGACCCCGCCACCACCATGACCGTCCAATGGCAGACTGCGGGCGACACCGGCACGGCCGCTCTGCAATACGGAAACCTCCAAGGAGGTGAATTGACCACCCTGCCCGCCCACAGCCAGCCAATGGTTTTCTCCGACCGCCTCGTTCACACGGTGGAAGTGACCGGACTGGAGCCGGACACCGAACACCGTTTCCGCCTCAGCAACATCGAACCGGGCTTGCCCAGCCGCTTTTACAAATTCCGCACCATGCCGAGCCATGCCAACCGGCCCATCCGGGTGGCGGTGGGCGGCGACGTAATGCACCGCACCGAGTGGATGACCGAGGTGAATTTGCACGCCATGCGCTATGACCCGGACTTTATCGTGTGGGGCGGTGACCTGGCGTATTCGGACGGACGCCCGGACCGCGTCCAGCGCGAATACGATTTTTTCCAGGTCATGGTTGAAACGCTCATTACGGACGATGGGCGGGTGGTCCCGGTCATCATGGGCATCGGCAACCACGAAATTCTCGGCGGCTACTACTGGGGACAGGACCGGGGACGTGATTCTTACGAGGACAGCGATGAATACCGGGAGACCCTGGCTCCGTATTATTACAACCTTTTCGCTTTTCCCGGTCATCCCGGTTACGGCGTGCTGGATTTTGGGGATTACCTGAGCTTGATCTTGCTCGACACCGATCACTCCGGCCCGGTGGAAGGGATCCAAACCGACTGGCTGCGCGGCGTTCTGGAAGAGCGTTCGGGTCGCTTCACCAATATAGTGCCGGTCTATCACGTTCCGGCTTACCCCTCGGTCCGCAACATTCAGGGTGCCACCAGTTCGCGAATCCGGGAACACTGGCACCCCCTGTTCGAGCGGCACGGCGTGCAAGTGGCTTTCGAAAATCATGACCATGCCTACAAACGCACCGTCCCCATCCGCGGGGAACAGGAAGATGAAAGCGGCATCGTGTTTATCGGAGACGGAGCCTGGGGCGTTGGCGAACGACAGGTTCATCCGGCGGATGAAACGTGGTACCTGGCCCGCTCCCAATCCATGCGCCATCTCATTCTCATGACGCTGCAGGAAGAAAGCCGTGATATCAAAGTCATCAGCCGCGAAGGAAAACTGATTGATCATTACATCCCGCCTCCGGGGCGACCGAATTGATCCCGGCCGGGCGGCAGGTTCTCTCCAAACAAGCTGACCGCCGCCCGAAACGGAATGCTGATTTGCTTCTGAACACGTTCGGCAAATGAATAAAATTCTCGTCACCACCCATCCCGCTTGCCGCGGCCACCTCACAGGTCCCGGTCATCCGGAATGCCCCGCGCGCATGGACGCCATCAACGCCGGCATGACCTCTCACGGACTGTGGGAACGGGTTGACCGGGAAGAGGCGCCGGACGCCCTGCCGGATCAGCTCGCCCGCGCCCATGACTCCGCTTACGTGGAGGAAATCTTACAACTGGACGGCCGGGAAAAACGTCTGGATGCCGACACGGTGGTGTCGCCCGGCTCGGTCGCCGCCGCCCTGCGCTCCGCCGGCGGGGTCATCCGGGGAGTGGACGCCGTCCTGTCGGGCAGTCACCGGCACGCCGCCAGCCTCGGGCGCCCCCCGGGGCACCACGCCCGTCCCGCCAACGCCATGGGGTTCTGCCTCTTTAACAACGTGGCGGTCGGTGCGGCCCACGCCATGGCGGTCCACGGGGTGGAACGGGTTTTGATCATCGACATCGACGTGCACCACGGCAACGGCACCCAGGACATTTTCTACTCCTCGTCCCCGGTTTTCTTTTTCTCCGTTCACCAGTCGCCATTGTATCCGGGCACTGGATTCATGGACGAAACGGGCGACGGAGACGGACAAGGGTTCACGCTGAATCTCCCCTTTCCCGCGGGCATGGGCGATCCGGAGTATCTGGCCATGACCGAAAGGCTCCTCCTGCCGTTGGTGGACCGCGCGCGGCCCGCTCTGGTCATGGTCTCGGCGGGCTTTGACGCCCACGAATGGGATCCGCTGGGAGGCATGAAAATAAGCACCGCCGGCTACGCCCGCATGTTTCGCCTGTTGATCCGCAAACTCGAAGCCGTCGGCATCCCGGGGGTTTTGGTGTTGGAGGGGGGCTATTCACTGGAAGCCTTGCGGGAATGCGCGCCGGCCATGATCGAAGCGGCCTTGCACCCCGAAAAGGAGGATGATGCAACGAAACCGGCGCCACCCCGCAAGGAAGCGGCGGCCCTCATCGACGCCGTCGCGCGTTTGCCATGGGGCGCCTGATCGATCAATTCACTTTCTGATCAAAATGCCGAAGACCGCGAGGGCGGCCAGCCCGACGAGGTTGGCCGCCGGATGCGGCCAAAACAATGGAAGCGAGAGCGCCGCCAACAGAACCGATTGGGCGGGAGTCAACGGCGCGGTGAAGCGGCGGGCCAACGCCGCGGTGAGGGCCGCCAGGCCGCAGGCGGCGAAACCGGCCACCCAAAACCTTTCCCCCCAGGAACCATCGATCAAGGGTGTGAAGGCAAAAAGCAGCGGAACCACATAGAGCGCCTTGGCCATTTTCCATGCCTGCAAACCGGCGGCCATCGGCTGGCAACCGGCCAGGCCGGCGGCGGCAAAGGCGGCCAGGCAAACCGGCGGGGTCACATTGGAATCCTGGGAAAACCAAAACACGATCAGGTGCGCGGCCAACAGGGCCACCCCGAGTTCCTGCAACGCGGGCACCGCCACGGTTGCCAGCATCACGTAGGCGGCGGTCACCGGCAGCCCCAAGCCAAGCACCAGCGACGCCCCGGCGGTCAGGGCCAGCGCGGCGAGCAAATATCCGCCCGACCAGCCCAGCACCAGCTGGGAAAAACCGACGGCGGTCCCGGTCATGTTGAGAGTGCCGATGACCAGGCCGGTGCAAACCAGCAACAGCCCGGTCGGCGCGGCGTTGCGGCTTCCCAGCGCGAGAGCCTCCACCACGTCAGCCGCCCGCATGCGGTGGCGCCGGGTCAGCCAGGAGGCGGCCACCACGGCGGCAATCCCGCCCCCGGCCGCGTAGGATGGCGAAAACCCGGACGTCAACAAGCCGATCAAAACGGCAATGGGCACCAAAAAATGGATACCATCCCGCAGCACCGGCCACGCTTTCTCCGCCCCGCCCTCTTCCGCGGGCCGAAGATCGAGCCGCCCCGCCTCGAAAAAAACAAACAGGGCCAGGCTCCCAAAATAGAGCAAGGCGGGCAGCAACGCCGCCGCGATGATGGTGGTGTAGGGCAGCCCGGTGTATTGGGCCATGATAAACGCGCCCGCGCCCATGACCGGCGGCATCAATTGGCCTCCGGTCGAGGAAGCGGTTTCCACCCCCGCCGCGAACGGGGCGCGGAATCCCGCCCGCTTCATCATCGGGATGGTGATGGAGCCGGTGGAAACGGTGTTGGCCACCGCACTCCCGGTGATGGTCCCGGTGAGCGCGCTCGACACAATGGCCACGTAGCCGGCGCCGCCCCGGATGCGCCCGGTGGCCACGCGCGCCAGCCGCACGATGAAATCCGCCGCTCCCGATTTCATCAAAAAGGCGCTGAACAAAATAAACATGAACACATGGGTGGCGGAGATGGTCGCGATCATCCCAAACAACCCCTCGCCCGTGAAATAATACCGGTAGAGCACCCGTTCCACCCCGAGGCCGCGGAAATGCAGGATGCCGTCAAGATAACGCCCGAACACCGTCACGTGACCAACCGCCAGCAACACCAGCACCGGAATGGTCCACCCCGAGGTTTTCCGGCACAAAATCAGGGCCGCGGCCACGCTGGCCAACCCCAGCAGGAGGTCGGGCAGGATCATCACCTCACCGCGCGCCCGCAACGGCTCCTCCGCGAAAATCAGGTAAAATCCGCCCGCCAACGCAACCATGCCGATCAGCGCGTAAGCGGCTTTGCCCGCCGTTTTTTCCCGCAACGCCACCGCGAAACCGGCCAGGGAGCCGAGCAGCGCAAAATGCAGACTGTTGTGCCAGAGGGAAGGCAGGGTGCCGACGGTGTTGGCCCACAGGTGAAACAACGCCACCGCCGCCGCGTAGGCGGTCAACCAGCGCGGCCAGCCAAGGGCGGGGACGGATGGCTCCGGGCCGCCCGACGGGGATTGGACGGACGGAGTCATGACGGCGGCAACAGTTCCTCCGGCACCGGCACCCCGGCTTCCCGGTAAAAGCGGACGGCCCCCGGATGCAGCGGCAGGGGAAGTCCGTCGAGCGCGGTTTCCAAACTCATTGACCGGGTGGCCGCGTGGTGGCGGTGAAGGGTATCCAAATTGTTCCAAACCGCCCGTAACACGTGCAGGATGACCTCATCCGAAACCTCCGCCGACGTGGCCAAAATGTTCGGCTGGGCAATGGTCCGCACCGGCTCGCTCTGCCCGGGATAAGTGTCGGCCGGGATCGTGAACGCGTCCCAAACCGGATAAACGGACCGCAAACGGGCAACGTGCTCCGGCGAAAAGGAGAGCATGGTCACGTTGTCGGCCCCGAGTCCGGCATAGACCTGGGTGATGGCGCCGGTCGGGATCCCTCCTGCCAAAAAAAGACCCGAAACGCGGCGGTTCAGCATCGCGTCGGCGCTCGGACCATAGCCGAGGTGCGCCATTTGGAAATCCACCCCCGGAGAGAAGCCGAGCGTGGTCAAAATGGTCCGGGCGGAGACCTCCGTGCCCGACCAGCGGGACCCGATCGAGAGGGCGCGGCCATCCAGTGCCCGCAAATCGTCCCCTCCCCCGCTCTCCGCAAAACGGCGCGCGACGACCACTTGCTCGACATTGGGCCAGAGCATGGCCAACCCGCGCAGACCGGCCACCGGACGGCCCTCGTAAACCCCGGTCCCTTTCCAAGCCATGGAGCCAAACAGCGCCTGCAGGATCGCGAGCTGCGCCTCGCCGTTGTCCAACATGACAATGTTTTCCGCCGAGCCGGAGGACGTGATGGCGCTGGCCAATACGGGACCGCCCTCGGCCGGTTCACGGCTGATCAACGACGCCATGGCGACCCCAACCGGATAAAACGTTCCCCCGGTGGTGGCCGTGGCGATCAACAAATCCCGCTCGCGCGGCACCGGCGGCTGGCACCCGGCGGCGGCCAAGATGACCAAAACCCACGCGCCAATCCAACCGGCGCGAAACCGGCGGCTGGGAAAAAATCGCAACAGAGGTGGCATTGGCGGAACAGCAAAACCGTCGCCGCCCCCGCATTCAATGCCGAACCTTCTCCCGTGGCCGCGCGGTGCGGCATGGCTTTACTCCAAATTTCCCGTTCCTCCCCGGATGCGCGCGTTTTAAAACGTCCCCGCAAAGGCGTTGACACGCCCCCGGCCGAGCCTACTCTCCTCCCTTTCCCTTGGACAGCCGCGGCTTTCCGCAACAGCGGGTCCGGGGCTATGAGATTCAACCAATCCAACAGGATTCATTCGGAATGGCACAAAAGAAAAAAGCCAAAGGCGGGTCCGCCAAAAAAACGGCCCCGGGCAAAACAAAATACGTTTACGCTTTCGGTAAAAAAACCGACGGCGACGGCTCCATGAAAGCGCTGCTCGGCGGCAAGGGTGCGAACCTGGCCGAGATGTCCCGCATCGGTCTCCCGGTTCCCCCGGGCTTCACCATCACGACCGATGTGTGCGGCGAGTACTACAAGAACAAACGGACCTTCCCCGCGGGATTGGACGCCCAAATCCGCAAAGCCATCCAGGAGGTCGAAAAGCAAAGCGGCAAAAAATTTGGGGACGCCAAAAACCCGCTGCTTTTCTCGGTGCGCTCCGGTGCCCGCGATTCCATGCCGGGCATGATGGACACCATTCTCAACCTCGGGTTGAACGACACAACCGTCGAAGCGTTGTCGGTGAAGAGCCGCAACGCCCGGTTCGCCTATGATTGCTACCGCCGCTTCATTCAAATGTATGGCGACGTCGTGATGGGGGTGCAGTCCGTGCACGAGCACGAGCACGAGCCGTTTGACGAAGTGATGGAAGACCTTAAAAAAGAAGTCGGCGCCACCGAGGACAACGAACTCACCACCGATCACTTGATCGAGTTGATCAAGCGCTACAAGGCGCTGATCAAACGCCACACCGGGAAAAGTTTTCCCGAGGATGTTTACGAACAGCTCAACGGCGCCGTCGGCGCGGTCTTCGGCTCCTGGCACAATGACCGGGCCATTCTTTACCGCCGGAAATACAAGATTCCCCACGAGTGGGGCACCGCCGTCAACGTGCAGGCGATGGTTTTCGGCAACATGGGGGAAACCTCCGCCACCGGCGTCGCCTTCACCCGCGACCCGGCCTCCGGCGAAAACGTCATCTACGGCGAATACCTGATCAACGCCCAGGGCGAGGACGTGGTGGCCGGGGTGCGCACCCCGAAACCGATCTCCCTGCTCAACGAGGAAATGCCGCTCGCCTACGAAGAGTTGCTCGCGATTCGCAAGAAGCTGGAAAAGCACTTCAAGGACATGCAGGACTTCGAGTTCACGATTGAGGACAACGAGTTCTACATGCTCCAAACCCGCAACGGCAAACGGACCGGCCTCGCCGCCATCCGCATCGCCGTCGAAATGGTTACCCAGCGTCTCATCAACGCCAAAACGGCCGTGAATCGCATCCCGGCGGAGTCGATCTCCAGCCTGCTGGTGCCGATTTTCGACCAAAACGAGCGCAAAAAAGTCCCCGTCATCGCCACCGGTCTTCCGGCCGGCCCCGGGGCGGCTTCCGGCAAAGTCGTGTTCAGCGCCGTCGAAGCCGAACGCCTGAGCGAGCGCGGCGAGCGGGTGGTCCTCTGCCGGGTGGAAACCTCCCCCGAGGACTTGCGCGGCATGCTCGCCTCGGAAGGGATCCTCACCTCGCGCGGCGGGGTCAGTTCCCACGCCGCTCTGGTTGCCCGCCAGATGGGCAAGGTTTGCGTCTGCGGAGCGTCCGACATCCAAATGGATTATCTGCGCAAAACCCTGACGGTCGGGAAAACGGTTTTGCAAGAAGGGGACCACATCTCCATCGACGGCACCAGTGGCGAGGTTTACGCCGGGTACGTGCCCACCGCTCCCTCCGAGGTCAATCAGGTTCTTACCGGCAAACTCAAAGCCGACAAGAGCCACACCTATCAAATCTTCGATCAGGTCATGCAGTGGGCGGACAAATTTCGCAAACTGAAGATCCGGACCAATTCCGACACCCCCGGCCAGGCGTCCCACGCGGTTGCCCTCGGTGCCCAGGGCATCGGTTTGTGCCGCACCGAACACATGTTCTTCGAAGGCGACCGCATCACCGCCATGCGCGAGATGATCATCGCCAACACCATCGAGGAGCGGCAGATCGCGTTGAAAAAACTGTTGCCGCTGCAACGGTCCGACTTCGCCGGTTTGTTCCGGGCCATGGCCGGTTTTCCCGTCACCATCCGCCTGCTGGACCCGCCGCTTCACGAATTCCTTCCCCATGATGACACCGCCATCCGCAACGTGGCGGAAAAACTGGAGATTCCCCAGGAAATCATCGTCGAACGGGTCAAGGGGCTGCATGAGCAGAATCCAATGCTGGGTCACCGCGGCTGCCGCCTCGGCATCACCTATCCGGAAATAACCGAAATGCAGGCGCGCGCGATCTTCGAAGCGGCCGCCCAAGTCATGTCGGGAAAAAAACCGGTCAAGGTTGAACCCGAAATCATGATACCGCTGGTCGGTTTCCCCGGGGAGCTGCAAAACCAGGTGGACATCGTGCACCGGGTGGCCGAAGAGGTCATGGCCAAAAAGAAGATTAAGATCAACTACCTGGTTGGCACCATGATCGAAGTTCCGCGGGCGGCCTTGGTGGCCGACGAGATTGCCGAAACCGCCCAGTTCTTCAGTTTCGGCACCAACGATCTCACCCAAACCACGCTCGGCATGAGCCGCGACGATTCCGGCATCTTCCTGAAAGTCTATCAGGGCCTGGACATCGTTCCGGCCAACCCGTTTGCCTCGATCGACGAGAAGGGCGTGGGCGGGTTGATGAAGATCGCCGCCGACAAGGGCCGTTCCACCCGCAAGGGGATCAAGCTCGGCATCTGCGGCGAGCACGGCGGAGATCCGGATTCCATCCACCTCTGTCACCAGCTGGGCCTCGACTACGTGAGCTGTTCACCCAACCGGGTGCCCATCGCCCGCGTGGCCGCCGCCCAGGCCGCTCTCGCCACCTGACCCGGCCCCGCCGCCGGCGGGGAGAGAGAAAACCACTTCAAGCCCGGAGGCCGCCGCGCCCCCGGGCTTTTTTTTGGGCCAACCAAGACAGCGACCGTTCGGGAATCGGAACCCAACGCCCGCGCTTCCGCCCGGTGAGATGCGGTGTGCAAGCGGATACTTCGAGGCCTCCTGTTCGCCGCCTGAAGGCTGGCGCTCCTTTTTTCGGCGATCCCCGTCGTGCAAGCGGGAGCGTCCCGCTTCAGCGGTCGGCATGCGGCGGGAGCGCCGCGCTTCAGCCGGCGACATGCGGTGTGCAACGGGAAAATACCGGGGTGCCATGTCAACCCGCGGTGGAAATCCACCAACTGGAAAACGTTTGGGGTGACGCTCCTCTTTCCGGCATTGTTCTTGAGCACCAAGCGGAAAACCGTATTGCTGTCAGGTTATCGGCCTATCATGACCCGCCAAACTTTCACCTTTTTTCGACTGCTGGGAAAAATCCTGTCCGCTCCTTTCGCGTGGCTCGACGACCAGTTTGACCTGCGCCAAAACCTCCGGGGCGTTCCCCATGTCGCGCGGGACCGCTGGCGGCGCTGGCGGGATTTCACGGATTTCTCCTTTTTGCGAAAGTGCGCCCTCGTCCTGCTGGCGGCGGTCGTTTTGTTGGCGGGCTTTCGGTGGTGGGGGTTGGAGATTTACCGCGATTGGAAAGTCGACCGTTTGCTGACCCAATCAGTGGGGCAAATTGAGGCGGAAAACGACCGCGCCGCGTTTTTATTGCTGCGGCAAATTCTGGTTATCCGGCCCGACCACCCCGCCGCCAACCTCCGCATGGCGGTATTGGCGGATAAAATCCGCTCGCCCGAAGCCCCGCATTACTGGAAGCGGGTGGCCGAAATCGAGCCGGAAAACCTGGACCACCACCTCGCCCGTTACCAAAGCGCCCTGCAACAACGGCGCATGGACGAAGCCGCGGCCGCGCTCGATTTCGTCCCGGAACCTCTCCGCGCCGACTCCGGCTATTGGTGGGCGCGGCGCGGCCTGGCCCACGCGGCGCGCGATTCCGGGGCCGCCGAAACGGCCCTGCGGCGGATTCTGGAAATCGACCCCGGTGATCCCCGCGCCACGGTTTTGCTGGACCTGATCCTCTTCGAAAGCGGCGATCCCCGCGAGGCCGACGATGCCCGGCGCCGCCTTGGCCAACTCGCCCCCGGCCATCCCGAACGACTGACCGCCCTGCGCCGCATCATCCGCCACCACATCGAGCGGGGCGAGTTTGGCTTGGCCGAGGTGTGGGCGGTCGAACTATGGAATGCGCCCGAGGCCACTTTCGAGGATCGCGTGGCCGCTTGGCGGGGCATGGGCGAAGCGGGAGCCCCCGATTTCTGGAATTATTTGGAGGAACTGCAGGACGAGGCCGGGCGCGGTGTCGCCGGCATGACCGTGATGCTGGCCGATTTTTTGATCCGCTACGGCAAAGCTGAAGAAGCGGTTCGCTGGCTGACCGAACTTCCCGAGGGTCTGCGGGAGACCCCGGACGTGCAAATCGTGACCGCGGAAGCGTTGATTCGTTTGGAGGAGTGGGAAGAGTTGGAACTTCAGCTGATCCCCCGCAATTGGGAACGGCTCGATTACATGCGGCTGGCTTTTCTGGCGAGGAGTTCCCGGGAACGGGGACTGGGGGGAAGCTTCCGGGCGGAATGGAGCCGGGCAACCTCCGCCGCCGCTTTGGTGCAGGACGGCCTGCGTCACCTGCATTGGCTGGTTAGCCGATGGGGTTGGGAAAAGGAAGCCGGAGACCTGCTTGAACTGGCCATTGCCCGCGCCCCTTCCGATTCGTGGCTCGATCAAGCCGCGCACGTTCACGCGCAGTTCAGCGGCAACAGCGCCTTGGCGCTCCGCCTGTGGAAAGCCCGGCACGCCCGTGACAGCACCGATTTCATTACCGCCGCCGCCTATGCCCGCCTCGCCCTGCTGATGGGAGAAGAGATCGAAAACGCGCGGCGCCTGGCGCGGCGCGCCTGGGAAAAAGAACCGGCCAACCCGATCACCCGCGCCGCCCACGGTCTTTCCCTCCTGCAACAATCCCAAGCGGAGGAGGCCGCCGCCCTCTTCCCGGTCGATTCCGGCGATGACCCCGGCCAGTCCCCCTTCCACGCGTTCCACGGCGGCATCATCCTGGCCCGCGCGGGAAACCTGGAAACGGCCGAACGCTGGCTGGAAAACATCCGCGAGCGCATGGTTCTACTCCCGGAAGAAAACGCCTTGCTGGAAGAAACCGTCGCCCTGATCAACACCCGTTCCGAAAACTGATCCGCCGCGGATTGAAAAAAAACCTTGCCCTCCGGCCCGCGAAGGTCTTCTTTTCTCCCTTTTCTATGAAAGCCATCATCCAGACCCAAGGGAAACAGTTTTCCGTTTCCGAAGGCGATGTTCTCATTTTGGACCGCTATGTCGGCAGCGAAGCGGGATCCAACATCGAAATCAATGAAGTCCTCACCCTCGGGGAAGGAGCCGACGCCAAAATCGGTGCCCCCCTCGTGGACGGGGCTTCCGTTAAGGCCACCGTGCTCGAAAACCGGCGCGGAAAAAAGGTTAGAATTTACAAAAAGAAGAAACGGAAAGGCTACCAGCGCACCAGGGGGCACCGGCAGGAACTTTCCGTCATTCGCATCGAAACCATCCAAGGATAAGTTAACGCCATGGCCCACAAAAAAGGACAAGGAACTTCCCGCAACGGCCGCGACAGCCAAAGCAAGCGGCTGGGAGTGAAAAAATTCGCCGGTCAATCCGTGATTGCCGGCAACATCATCATGCGCCAGCGGGGAACCAAATACCACCCCGGCCGCAATGTCGGGCTGGGGCGTGATTTCACGCTGTTTGCCTTGGCTCCCGGGTTGGTCAAGTTTGATAAAATCCGGCGCAAAATCCACGTTGAGGAAACCGCGGCCTCCTGATTTTCGTCCGCCGCCGCGGGACGGAAGAAACTTCCTTCACCACAAATCCGTCTTCCGTCAGGAAGGCGGATTTTTTCATGCCTGGACGATGCCGCGTCCCGGTTCCCGCAAATCTTCAGACCCCGGTTCAAACGACCTCTTTTCCACCGCTATCCGAAACAACAAGGTCCCCCTCTCTCACTCCACCACTTCTCCACTCCAAAACACCCCTTGGCTCCACCCCCCGGGTTTGCGGGTACGAAGAAGCGGCGGAGCCCGCGAGTGGGCTCCGCCGCTTGGATAGTAAAACGTGTGAAGAAAAACCCGGTTTACGGGGCGGTCACGCGATAGAAACGGCGGTCATTGGCGGCACCGGTATCATCGGTGAATACGCCGCCCCCATTGCCGTCGGTTTCCACTGTGCCGGCCGGATTCCAATCCACGAGGTTTTCCGAAACCGAAACATTGTAGGTGGTGTTGGGCTCGCCGCCAACCAGCTCAATCACGATGGCATCTCCCTCGCCCCGCATGATGACGGTCTCCGGCAACTCCACCACATCCGGCGGACCGACCTCGGTGGTTTCGAAGTTGTCCAAATAAATATCATAGACGAGCGGATAGCTGTCATCGCCCGGATCGCGGACCGGCATGAAGGCGAGGTGTTCGAGAACGGCTTTGGCTTCACCCGGAGCAAGAACGCCGTCGGCGGTGGTTCCGGCGAAGCCTTTGACGAATTCATTGGGAATATCGAAGAAAACCGTGCGCCATTGACCGGCCCGCACCAAATAACCTTTGGGCGGTGAACTTTCCTCATCGACACCGCCGCCAACCCACTCGATCCCGTTGGCCGTGCCGCCATCCTGACCGAAGTCCCCAGTGGGATTGGATTCACGAATACCCAGGGTCACATACACGTCTTCGCTGGTATGAATATCGAAACGGAGGAATTGGTCGATACC
>PXDN01000251.1 GCA_003566375.1 Opitutia bacterium | reverse complement strand
GGCGTGGATTTCACATCCCCGCAAATCCCAGACCCCCAGCGCGTCGCAGGCCCGGCGGATGGCGACCACTTCGGCGTGGGCGGTTGGATCGTTTCCGGCGACCACCTGGTTCCACCCTTCGGCCACCACCTCGCCGTTGCGCGTGACAACCGCCCCGAACGGGCCGTTGCGGCCGTCGGCGGAGTGCTCGGCCGCGAGAGCGACGGCTCGTTGGAGAAACGGTCTGGCTCCGGCTTCATCCATAAACAACGGCGTTTCTCAACCGGCGGTTTGGCCCCGGGTTTCCCCGCGAAGTTTTTTCAATTCGGGTTCCAGCTTGCGCGCCGTCTTGCGCTCCATCCGGTCGATGAAGAGGATACCCTGCAAATGATCGACCTCGTGTTGCACACAGCGGGCGAAAATGCCGTCGCACTCCAGCGTGTGGGGATTGCCGTCGTGATCCTGATAGCGAACCAGCACCGCCTCCGGACGCTTCACGTCTCCACGAATGCCGGGAAAAGAGAGGCACCCCTCCTCCATCACGGAGTTCGGCCCCGGCAGTTTTTCCACCTCGGGATTCACCAGCGCCATCGGCATGATCAAGTCAAGCGGCGGTTCCTTGCCGTCGAGAGTGAAAGCAAAATCGCCTTGGAACGCCCGCACATCAACGATGCAAACCAGCACCGCCTCCCCCACCTGCTGGGCGGCGATCCCGATGCCATCGGCTTCGTGCATGGTGTCGGTCATTTCACGGACCAAACCGCGCAGGGCGCTGTCAAACTCCGTGACGCGCTTGCCTTTCCGGCGCAGAACCGGTTCATCAAATAGCGTGATCCTCAAGGCCATGCCCACAAGAGAACGGCTCGCCGCCGATTTGTCCATTTTTGTTTGCAGTCCCCCGCCCGCTTTCCGGCGGCGGGGAAACGCCTCCCGCGCCCTTATTCTGATTCTCGGGCTGGCCGGGGTCGCCCTGACCGCGCTCGCCCTGCTCATGCCGGTGACGTGGCAAGCGCTTGATCCCGCCGTGCTCGAACGAAGCGCGCGCGGCACCCCGTCTTTCGCCGAGACGGCGGCCCAGTGGGAAACCGCCGGCAAGCCGGGGACCGCCGCCCTGTTTCGCCGCGCCATGGATCAACTGAACGGCGGGCAGCCCGCCCAGCCCCCTCCAGCCGGGGAGACCGGCGACGACCCGGCGCGCGCGTGGGGCGGCGACGATCCGTTCCTCACCCGCATTTTTCCAGATGGACCTCCCCGCGCCCGCGACCTTCGTCCGCATCCGCCGGTGATTCCCCTGTTCGTTCCCCCCGAAGCCCGGCGGCAGCTCGGGGATTTCATGCGCCACACCCGGCACACCGGTGCCCAAACCATTCTCGCCAATCGTTCGGTGGACCACGCCGAGCGCTTCATGCCGACCGGGTCGGCTTCCGGTCAACCGCTGGAAGCGACCCTCTATCTCACCGCCCTGCTGCTCCAGGGAAACCACTTCTCCCCTCAAATGGCGGAACGTCTCCGCGCGCTGGCCGCCGAGGCCAATGAAAACAACCGCCTCGGCACCGGGCTGGAGACCTTGTATTTGGATCTGTTCGCCCTCGGGGTCCGCCTTTCGTGGCAGGCCCTGGCGGATTTGCTCCCCTTGCTGGAAACCCCGGAGGAATTGAGGCGGGTCGCCCACCTCGCGCAACTGATGGAGGACGACTGGCCCCTCTTTTACGCCGCGGCCATCTGGACCCGCGCCCCGGGGGAACTTTCCACTTTTCTGGTCGGACACGGACAGTCCGGCGTGGACGATTTGAAAGAAGCGATGCGCCACGGCCAGGGAGCGGTGACCACCCTGGCCCGCGGTGGCAAACCGGTCCGCGCCCCCGATTGGCGGAGCGGCCTTCCATTCGCACCCCCGTTGACCGATCTCGTCTGGCAATCCGCCGAGGTGGCTTCGGCCCTCAAAATCGCCCTGTTGTTCGGCGGCATGCTGGCGGTTTTTCTCGCCTTCAACCTCTTTTTTCAAACCCTCCCCTCCCCGGCTCCCGACCGGCCCATCGGCCTGACCCTGTTGCAATCGATGCTCATCGCGGCGGCGTTTTCCGTCGTCGCCTTGATTCTCAGCGAACCTTTTGCTTTCGACGAGGGTCGAACATCGGAATACCGCATGGAGACACCGTTTACACTTGCGCCTTCCGCCGCAGCCGTACCCTTGGAAGAAACCACATCATTTCCCATGGATCAGATCACACTCACCGCCTTGGCCATTTTCTTCATTCTTCAGTTGATCATCTACCTGATATGCTGGATCAAAATTTTCGAAATCCGGCGACAACCGGTGGGTTCAAACCTGAAACTCAAATTGCTCGAAAACGAGGAGAACCTGTTTGACGCCGGACTCTACGTCGGCCTCGGCGGCACCGTCGTCGCCCTGATTCTGCTGGCGGTCGGGTTCATCGAGGACGCGGCCCTGATGGCCGCCTACGCCTCGACCCTGTTCGGCATCGTTTTCGTGGCCTTCTTCAAAATCTGCCACCTGCGGCCCTTCCGCCGCCGCCTGATCATCGACAACCAGTCCCGCGGTTTTTAGGTCCCGCCTGTTTACGCCATGAGCCGGTCGCTTCTCATCGTCATCTGCGATTTCCTCCTCCTGAGCCTGCTGGCCCTCGCCAACTTCGACGTCACGGGCCAAGGGGAAAAGGAGGGGCCGGAGCCGCTTGTGTCGATGGAGAACCTGCGGGCGGAACAGGACCTGATCGAGGTGTTGAAACTTTCCCTCGAAACCGAACGCTCCTCCCGCGATGAGTTGACCGGCGACCTGGAGTCGGTGCGGGAGGAACTGGCCGAACGGGAGCGGGCGCTGGCCGAACGCGAGGCCCGCCTCGCGGAAGTGACGCTCACCGCGGAAGAGCGGGAGGAGGAACTGCAGCGCCTCGCCCAAGACCGGGCCGAACTCACCGCCCGCGTCGAGGAAGTCGAGCGGGACGCGGAAACCCTGCGCCGGGAACAAGCCGCCAGCGAGGAGGCCGCGCGCCGCGCCCGCGAGGAGTTTCTCGCCATGGAGCGGGACCTGCGCTCCAAAATGCGGGAGTTGGAGGAAACCCAAACCCACCTCGGCCGGTTGGAGGAACTTCAGCGCGAAGCCGAGGAAGCCAACCGGAGACTCTCCACCGAACTGGAATTGAGCGAAACCGAAAAACGCCTGATCCGCGAAAACCTCGAACAGGTCCGCTCCGAGGTCGCCATCGTGCGGGGTGAAAAAGACCGCATCCAGGAACAGGCCCGCGAACTCGCCCAAGGGGTCACCACCTTGGCCGAACGGTCCGGCGAACTGACGGAAGAGATCCGCCGCGCCCAACCGAAAACCGCCGCCACCATTTTTTCCGAGTTTCAGCAAAACCGGCTCAACG
>PXDN01000170.1 GCA_003566375.1 Opitutia bacterium | reverse complement strand
TCCATCGCCAACCGAAAATCATTCCAGGTCAATGCGCTGTGCAAGCGTTGAAAAATCTTCAGCCTCTTTTGCTTTTCCGGTGCCCCAAGATTGTTCCAACACCGGCACATGCCGGTGCGTGGAATAATGCCGAACGCATGCTTTCGCGAACTTCCGGGGCAATCCAGGCAAAATATCTTTTCGGCTGAGCCGGCGGGGAACAAAGGGAGATCGCGCGCGTTGCGGGTGTGTTGCCCGTTACCCGAATGGTCACCCCTGATCATGAATACCTCCGGCATGAGGACGGGGAGCCACCTGCCAAAAGCCCGAAAATGAGGCAGGCAGGGTCATTCATTTTTAGAGGAACGCATGAAACGGGGAGTCTCATCACGAAACCAGTTTTATCAAACAATTTACGGAAACAAGAAAAAAATAAAACTTTTTCGCTGGATGGGGAAATTTGGTTTCCACTCCCTCATGAATCCAGCAAAGGGGCATGCTGGATTCCCGGCGGTTTTCCATTCCACAAGGAGATGGGTCAAGACTTCGGGATGCAGCCGCCGGGTGATGAGCAACCCACAACGCGAATGTCCCGAGTTTCGGCTTGTGTTTCGGGTGGGCCGCGCGTAGCTCCATCGGGTGTATGAATTTTTGCCCAATCCCTCCCTTCACTCTCCGACGGTTGCCCGTTCGGCGCGCGGTCGCTTTGCCTTTCTCGTTTGCTGAAAGGGCCGGTCGATGAATGTATCCCCCCTCCTCGCTTCCGGCGGCCTTTCGGGCCATTTCACCATCCTCGATTGGATCATTGTTTTCGGCTACTTGGTGGTCACGACGCTGGTCGGCGGGTTGCTGGCCGGCAAACAGCAAAACATCAAGGATTTCTTTTTGGCCGGGCGCAAACTTCCCTGGTACGCGGTGGCGGGGTCGAGCATCGCCACCGAGATCAGCGCCATCACGTTTGTCAGCGTGCCGTTCATCGTCTTTCAGCCCGGCGGGAATTTCACTTACCTCCAGCTCGGCTTGATCGGCGGGTTGATCGCCCGCGTCATTGTCGCCAAAGTTTTGGTGCCGGCCTACTACCGCCGCGAGATTTACAGTCCCTACGACTACATGGGAAACCAGCTCGGGCGCAAGGTGCGGGGCATGACCACCGCCCTGTTTTCCCTCGGCGGCATGCTGGCCCAGTCTTCGCGGGTTTACCTCACCGCCCTGATTCTCGCCCTGGTTCTACACGGCCCGCTCGGCAATCTGCAGGAGGCCACCAACATTCCGATTCTCGTCTGGGCCATCATCATCATCGGCATCGTTTCGGTGGGGTGGACCCTGATGGGCGGGATCGCCACCGTGATCTGGACCGACGTGATTTTGTTTGTCGTCTTCGTGGTCGGCGGCCTGGTCGCCATGGGAACCATTGTGAACCAACTCGACGACGGCTTGTTCACCATCCTGGCCGCCGGTTGGGAGGCGGGCAAGTTCGAGCTGTGGAGCTTTGATTTCAGCCTGACCATGGAGTTCACCGTCTGGACCGCCGCCATCGCCGCCACCTGGGGCAACATCGGCGCCTACGGCACCGACCAGTTGATGGCGCAACGGCTCTTCTGCTGCAAAAACGAGCGGGAAGCGAAAAAGGCGGTGATCGCCAGCTACGCCGGCATTCTCATCACCCTGCTGGTTTCCCTCGTCGGGGTCGGCCTCTGGTATTATTATCAACAAATTCCCCTCGAGGGGGAAGCCCTGGCCATGTTTGAGGAACGGGGCGACCGCATCTTCCCGATCTTCATTCTGACGGTGATTCCGACCGGGCTGACCGGGCTGATCATCGCCGGCATTTTCGCCGCCGCCATCTCCAGTCTCGACTCGATTTTAGCCGCCCTTTCCCAGACCAGTCTGCACGCGTTTTACCTGCCGCTGCGGGAGCGCTTCCTGAAGGCCCGCGGGGCGCTCCTCCCCACCGCCGGCGATCCGTTGCGCCAGGAAACCCCGGAAGCGGCCAGCAACCGGGAAGACCGCCGCACGGTGCTGGTGTCGCGGGTGTTCGTCGTGTTCTGGGGCATCGTCCTCTCCGGCCTGGCCATCGGCATGCACTGGGCCGCCGATTATTTCGACCACCTGCTGGGCCTGGCGCTTGGCATGGCCGGGTTTGTTTCCGGAGGCTTGATGGCCGGTTTCTTCCTCGGTTTATTCGCCAAGAAACTGAACATCGACGGCACCGGGTTTCTTTTTTCCGCTCCCCTCGGCGTGTTGACGGTGCTGGCCATTAGCCCGTTCAACCAGCACGCGTGGGCGGTCCTGACCTGCTGGATCGGGGCCATCCTCATTCTGGTGGCCTGGGTGCTGACCGAAAAACAACGGGCTCTCTCCTGGAGAACCCTTGCGCTGGCGGCCGGTCTGGCTATCGTTCTGTTTCTGGTCCACCGGGCCTTTTTCATGGTTCCGCACGCGGAAACCGGCGAACTGGTCCGGCGGACCATCGCCTGGCCGTGGTTCGCGCCGTTCGGATCGGCCATGACGTTTGTTTTGGGCTGGCTGCTCGCGCGGCCGCGCCATTTTAATCCGGAACTTTTGCACAATGACAACGAAACCGATGCCGGCTCAGTCCATCTTTAGTGAGGAATCCCCGCCCCGTCCGTGGCGCGGCTTTTACTGGTCCGTGCCGATGGGTGTCCTCACAGCGTTTTCCCTGCTCTATTTCGAGCCGTGGGCCTACTGGGTGGCCTGGATGAGCGCGGCCCTGTTGCTGGGCACTTGGATTTGCGCCAATCTCACCCTGCCCACGCCGGATCAGCGGGTCTATTGGCCGCTCACGAAACGCTTCTTCGGCGGATTGGTCGTTCTTCTAATTTTGAAACACCACGCCTTCCTCGCCTCCCCCGACCCGGCGGGCGAGGCCGTGCTCAAGGCCCCGCTGCCGTGGCCGGTGGTCGGGTTGCTGACCGTGATCATGATCGGCGCCCTGGGCTGGTTTTTAACCGCCCCCGCCCAACGCGGCGGGGCCAGGTAATTCCCACGATGAACCGTTCTCGCTGGCGGGAACGGAATTTCAGGCGCGGGAAACGGAGGTGCGGCTTTGGTTCACCCCGCAGGCGGATGGCGGTCGCCGCAGGTCATGAACAAGCGGCTGGAAGCCACTTCTACTTTGCATTTCCCTGCGGTTTGCGCCGCGCCAAATCTTTGAAAGTTGGACGTTCAGCGTTCAACGTTGAACGTTTTTGTTCATCCTAAATTCCGCCGCTGAATTAGCCGCAAAAAAACAGGCGTGTGGTTTTCAAACGGTTTCCGCCCGCCTTCCCCGTCGCCGGAGGGCGGCGAGGGCGAGGAGGGTCAGGCCGGTGAGGAAGGCGAAGGCGGCCGGTTCGGGGATTTTCCCGGCCTGGATCGGCTGGCCGGAGCCGTTGTTCCACGCCCAGTCATGAATGGTCAACCGTTCGTCAGCGAGGCTGTGGCTGAGCCGCAACCACCCGAAAAAGACCTCCTCGTTGTCCAGGATGCGCAACGGCATGTAGCGGTCGGTGGTGTCGTAAATCGTGTCCATCCCAAACCAAGGATTGGATTCCTCAAACGAAAACACCCCGATTTCGGACATGACGCGAAACCATTGCTGCTCTTGGGAAATCAAGGTTCCGTGATCGACATCCAGTAGTCGCCCAAGTGAGTTGTTAAGAGTCCAATAGCTACCGGTATCGACAGGATGACGAAGAACGAACTCCCCCCGCGAACTGACGATTTGAAAACTGTCCAACACTCCGCCCATGTTGATGCTCAACGAAGATCCTGTAGTCTCCGAAACAGTTAAATCCCGCGGCCCAGAATAGATGATGGCTGCGTTGGATATGGTGCCACTCACTAAAAAGCAGGCACCGAAGATTACTTTTGAAAATGAACTTAGTGATAAAAATTTCATGCCTGGAATCCTTGGTTCAATAGGAACGAAAACTGGCGGTTTGGATAAAAAGCCCAGAGTCATGCAACCCGTCAGAAGTGTCGGCGATGACGATTTTCAGGCGGTAGTCCGCATCCGGCTCGACGGTGGCCGAGGCGATAAAACGGCGGGTGAAACCGCTGTAAGTGACCCCATGGGGAGGGACGGTTGCAGGAATGTTTGGAAGATGGTCCGCCACACGGTGGGAATTGTTAATGAACATCGGTTGCCCCAAAGAATCCACAAGGTTATTATGAAAGGGAGGGTCACTGCCTCTGACGTAACCAATGTTGAACACCGCCACCGCGCTGGAGGTGGTTTCTGTTTCCGGGAGGATGCCGATGTTTTGCCAAGTGGCCGGGATCACGTCGCCGTTTTGATCGAGCTTCCCGAGAAAGATGGCCATGGCGTCGTTTTTGGATCCACTAGGTCGATAATATTCCTCCGAGCCGAAGAGAAACGCCAATTCGATGTTCGCGTGTTGCGGAACGAAGTCGATTTCCAATGCGGCGGCGTCAAGGCTGGAAAACCCTGACCACATGGCAAGACCCTCGACCTCCATCCATGTTTCCAAATCATGGTCATGAAAGGAATGAAAGAAAGCCGTGTTGCTGTTTCCCGGCTTATTCCAGTCCCGGGCCAGACCGGTGGTCAGAATAATGCCGGAATCCATGCTCCAGACGATTTCCTCCTGTTCGTCATACTGCACCAATCCGTGTTCGATCCCGCTCCGGAAGCACCAGGAGGATCCGACATAACCGGAATAACCGGCATCGACCATGGTCAGGCCGGCGTTCTCGCCCACCAGTTCATTGGCCAGCAACCAGGCAAACCACGGCTCGTCCTGGGCGTGGGCCTCTTCATGGAGCAAGCGCAGCCGGAGAAACCGCCGGTCGAAAGCGGAGGCCGGAACATCGTCCAGAATCCAGACCGCCTCAACGTCTTGGACGGAAGTCGATTCGGTCAGCACCACGGGATCGCACAACTGTGTCCAGTTCACCAAGTCGGTGGAGGTTTCCAAGACATGGCGCACTTTATTTTCCAAGCCGACCAACCGGGCGAATGCCAGCGCCAGGTAAACATCGTTGTCGTGCTCCTTCCAAACGGGCCGGGGAACGCATTGCCGACCGGTCTCTGAGCCGTCGATGCCGAGTGCGAATTTCAGCAGATTGGGAACACCATCGCCCAAGGGAGTGGCCGAAAATGCGTCATCGCTTCCCATCGGCAAAGTTTCTGTCCAGGAATCATAACTGTGCGGGGGGGCATTCGGGGGAAACCAGGAAACGCAATCCGGATTGGGAAAATCCTCCGCGGTGGAAAGTGGCATGGCTTGGCCCTGGCCAAATTCGTCGAAAGATTCCAAGTTGAAAAAGGTGGCGATGGAAGGCAGATCCGTCCCGGATGTTTCCCCGCTGCCGCCGCTAAATAATTCCTGGGAGTCCGTTGCCACCGAAGCAATGAACCAATCCCCTGAGGTTACTCCGCCGGTTTGGTCGATCCCGTCGTCGGCCATCGAAAATCCCGGTCCCGGCGCGGGAATGGCGGGAATTTCCGGCAAGGTCCAGGCGGCATGTTTGAGCAGTATCCATTGCGTCTCCTCCTCAACGAAATCGAGCCGGTTGTAAAGGAAGAGCCACGCCTGCTGGTAAGGATTTATCATGGCGACTCGGATCTTGCTGAAATCCGGCGGCATGTAAATCGCAAAGGTTTATTTTGTAATTATTTATGAAATATTACCAACGGTTTTCGACGTCATCAGAAAAGATTGTAAACCGGGGCTCCACGCGGGTTTTCTCCAAGGTGCGGGGCGAGGAACCGTCGGTTATCAACCGCTCCGGCGCGCACCCGTCCGGGTTTTTCAGAATGACCCCGGGAGGATCCCCGACACCGGGCGGGAGGCTGTGTTCGGGCTCCAAACATCCGGCAAGGCCGGATGCCACAGCCGCGGTCGGCGGTCGGCGGCTGAAGCCTGCCGCTCCTTGCCGGCGCTTCGCGCCAGGGCTGGAAGCCGCTTCCACTTAGGAGCAGGCGGGTGTAGGCGGCCGCCCGTCATCGGTCATCGGGCAAACATCCGGCAAGTCCCGTCATCCGGCAAGGCCGGATGCTACGGGCTCCAAACATCGGCAAGGCCGGATGCCACGGGCTCCAAACATCGGCAAGGCCGGATGCCACGGGCTCCAATGCCACAGGGACAGCGGCGGGTGAGTGGCATCGAATCTTGTTCGATGACTGCTCGTTGATCATCTTGAAAAGGGCGGTTTACGGATTTCCGCCGAAACCCGTTTTTAGTCGATGGATACGGAGAGGCTGGTCAGGCGGGGATTGCCGCTTCCGGCGACCGGATCGATTTCCTGTTTGAGCCAAAGAACTTTGCCGGAAAGGTTCGTCCCCGGTGGCGCGCCGGGAAGGGAATCCCCGTTGTCCGCCGGGAGCCATTCGTCCGGGAGCGTTTGCACGGAGTCGGACACGCCCGCCCGCACCGCGACCCCGGCAGCCGCTCCCGAAACGTCCCACTCGATCCGGCTGGAAGTCACCGCAGGCACCGAGGCGAAGGCGATGGGTTGGGCCAGGCGGAAACCGGGTTTGGCGGCGTTGACCCATTGCGCCCCTTGAATGGTGCCGTGGCGGCCCGCCGCGGTGTCAAAGACGGTGTTCCCCGATCCTTCGTTCATCCGCCAATACCCGATCAGGTCCGCCTCATCGCCGGTCAGGCCACGGTGCCTGTCGCGGCGCAATTCCACCGGGGAGCGGGCGGTGGTCCACACCCGGTGTTCACGGGAAAACCCGTTCAGCCAGCGCGCCTCGCCAAAGCCCCGGCCGATGGCCAGCGGCGAGGAACTGGTGCCGGTAAACGCCACCCCGGGCCGGGTGTCCTCCAACGTCCCGTCCACATAGGTGCGCACCTCTCCTTCATCGAAAACTATGGCGATGTGATACCAGCGGTCGGTTTCCTCCAAAGTGGCGGAGTTCCAAAAAACGTCGCCCACGGCGGTGCGCAGGGTGCCGTTGGCGCTGGTGATTTGGGTGTAAAAACGAGGAGCTGCCCCGTCATTACCCGAGGATCCGGTGTTATTGGCGAACACACGGTAGGCTTTCCAGAATTCCCAAGTGAATTGCTGCCCCAATTCGGAAGCGGACGGGAAAAAATCGGTGACCACATGGTCGCCGGATCCGCCGAAGGACAAAACCGGGTTGTCCGCGGCCCGCAAGCCGTCGGATCCGGCGGCGGTGTTGACCAAAAACCCGTCGCCCCAATCAGCTTCAGAAGCCCAGGTGGCGGTCAAAGGAAAGGCGGTCGCCAGTTGCGGGGAAACCGGGGGAAACGGCGCGGCTTCCTCAATCAGTCCAAAATTCCCAACCCCGTCGGCCAAGGCGTCCACCGCCGCCGCCACCGCTTCGGCAGCGGAGTCGGCATCGGCCAGGAGATCCTCCAACGCGCCGGCCCAGGCGAGCACCTGGTTCTGGAAAAGAGCGCCGAATCCCGACTCGGCCTCCGCCCCGATCAACCCGGCCACCGCCAGCAAGTCATCCGCCGAGCGGAGCAACCCGAGAATTTCCTCGTAGGCTTGCACGGCTTCAAAAACGAGGTCGATCTCATCCAACACCCGCAGGCCGTCATCCTCACCCGCCGCTTCCAAAAGGCGGCCCAAGGCATCTTCCAACCCCCCCCTCCGGGCTTCACCGAAAGCGCCGCCGATGTCTTCGTCCAGCAGATCCGCGACCTCGGCCAGCACCGACACGCCGGTGAAGAGGTCGTAAAAAGCCAGCCCGTAGTGACGCCCGATTTCCAAAGACCGCTGCGGGGTTTCCGCACCCCGGAATTCCGGGGTGTAGGCAACACGGGCGGACAGGCCCGCTTCGCTCATTGACCAGATGCGGGTCATGCCCGGGTGCCCCGCGCTTTCGCGGGGCAATACCTCAGGATCGCGCCGGGTGATGGCCCGCGCCAGGGGGGTGTCCATCATCTCGGGAAGGGAATAAAAGAAATTCGAGCCTGCGGAATGAAAATCGAGGAGAAAATCAGCGGTGCCTCCGGTATCGATCTTCATGGCGTTGGTCAACACGCCGATGGTGGAAAACGTGTCGCCGGTGTTCCAGACCCGGTTGTGGTCGCTGTGACCGGCCGCCGCGAGTTCGGGATTGTTGCGTCCGGAGGAAAGATAGCGGCCGTCGGGATTGACCATTGGGTAGATGTAAAAAATAGCGAGGCGGCGCAGGGTTTGCGCCTCCGGCTCCTCACTGGTGAGGAAGTTGACTATGCCGCGGTGCCCCCAACTCCCGGTGTGCTCGACCGGGTGATTGCCGTCGGTCAACACCACCCGAATTTTGCGGTCGTCGGGCACGGTGAAATCGGTGATTTTGAACCCGTGCAAGTCATGGACCGGCACAAACGGGTTGGCCGGCCAGCCGTGGGATTGCCCCAGCACAAACCACTCGTCGGCGCTGGCCGTCGGGCGGGTGTGGGGATTGGCCCGGGCCTGCCTCACCAGTTGCAGTTCCATGGGAATGGTGTGGTGGGGCGCCCGCACTTCGGGATCGAGCACGAAAAACTCGACCCGCCGCTCCACCACCCCGCCCTCGGGACCGGTGGCCCGCGCCACCAGATCGTGCAACCCGGTCTGCGTGACCACGCCTCCGGTGAAGGGAGCGCCATTGAGAAACGCCTCCACCGTGTATCCGGACTCCGCCGACAGACTCAGGTTGGCCGGCTCGAAATAAATCCCGCCGTCCTCGACTCCCGCGACATGGATGATCGATTCCGGGCTTGGCGGCGGATCGACCAAAACCGCTCCGGCCACCTCGGCCCGCACCCGGAAAAACGCCCGAGGACCGTCCAGCGGGACGCTCCATTCGCCCCTTTCGTATCCATCGGGCAATGCCACGCCGGCCGGGATCATGACCAGCGGATCAGCGCCGGGAACCGCCTCCCATTGGCCGGCGGTCAGTTCGGACCGGGTTTCGATCACATAGGTCACGGTATCGTCCGCGCGCCGGTTCCAGCGGAGGCGAATCGATCCGTTGTCATCCGATAACTCCACCAATCGGGTTGTGATCGACAAAGGATCGCGTCCGAAGGCGAATTTGGCCAAGTTGGAGAACCCGTCCCCCGCCGGGTTGGCCATGGGCGCGGCCAACTCGCCGGACAACCCGTGACCCGCCGCCCAGTCGGCGAAATAAACGGCGGGAATGCCCCCGCCGGATTCATGCCTCAGCGTGCCGTCGGCGTGAAGGACCCAGCCCAACGGAGTGGAAACCGAGGCGAACACCGGCTCCCTTTCACCGCTTCCCGAGTATTGAAACAGCAGATACTCCCCGTCCGCCGACGGCGGCCCGGCCGGAAAGGTAACGGCCAGGGCCGATCCGCTGAAATCCACTCCCGCGTCAAACACCACCAACCCGTCCGCCGGTCCGTCGATGGCCACCGAAACAAGCGCCGGGCCTCCGGTGGCGGTAAAATCAACCCCGCGCAAATCCACCGTCCCCTCAGAAGCCGCCAGATCCATTCCTCCCAAAGTGACCGACTCCAGCAATCCGGAACCCGAAAGCCGCCCGTGAACGGTGATGCGACCGCCTTCGCCGCGCGCCACCGCTCCGTCGCCAAGGCGCAGGTGCCCATCCACGGTTCCCATTCCCGCTAAGGTGGTTTGATCGAGAAGATACAGGGTGCCCGCGGCGCCGCCCGGCGCGATCAGGCCGTCTTGCAGGGTAATCGTGGCGGAGCCCCGCGCGATGGCGTCCCCGTCCAAATTCACCACCCCGCCCCCGGCCACGCGCAAACTCGCCGCGCCTCCCGTCGGCAGCCCTGAAGGGTCGGCGCCGAGACGCAACCCTTCCGCCGTTACCAGAGCGCCCGTCCCCTCCACGCGAACCTCGCCGGTTGAGCCATTGTTTCGGCCCGCGTAAAGAAGGCCCCCGCTTTCGAAAAACGCCCCGTCCAGCACTTCGAGCAAACCGGTTCCGTTTTGGCCCACATGGGTGAAACTGGCGACGTCCAAACGGGAGCCGGCGCCGGTCAATTCAACCGCGCCTTCCGTCCCGGCATCCTCCCCGATTCGCAGGTAGCTTTCGGTTTCCACCAGTCCGCCGTCCGCCACCCGCAATTCCCCGGTGGAGCCTCCACGGCCCACGCTGAGAAAGGAACCGGCTGTCAACCGGCTGCCATCCCCGTGCACTTCTACCCCGCCGGAAGCCCCCTCTTCCCCGGCGCGCTGGCCGGAAGAGACGCTGACCGAAGAGCCGATATCCACCGCTCCACCATTTTCCACCGTCAAGTTTCCGTGGCCGCCGCTGCCGACATGGAGAAACGAGCCCAGCGACCAGAGGCTCCCGGAACCGCTGACCGTGACGGTCCCCTCCGCCCCCGGACGATTGCCGATGCGCGAACTGCCGCTGCCGGTAAGACGCCCGCCTCCGGAGACAAGAACCTCGGACACCCCGCCGCCCCCGTTGTGGGAAAGATTTCCGAGAAACGCGTCAGTGAAATTCTCCACCCGGCCTCCGTCCAAAATTTCCAACACGCCCAGCCCCTCCTGGCCGACCCGCAGGGAAACCCCGCCCTTGTCCCATGCGGACCCGAAACCGCTGACCACGACCCGGCCTTCCGAACCCGGGTGAAACCCAAGATAACTGAGCCGGGTATGAAAAAATCCGCCGTTGGTCACCAGCACCTCCCCGCGGCCATAAACACCGATCCGGGTCACCGACCCGGCGTGCGGCTCGGCCCGAAACGCGGCATTGACCCCGTCGATTTCCAAGATGCCCGAGGCGGTGGCTTCATCCGCCCCGAGATCCAAATCACCGGCCAGCACGGTGGTTTCACCGGGAACCGCCAACGCGCCTTCCGCCTGGGGACCGCTCCCGATAACCAAAGTCGCCCCGGAAAAATCCCAAGCGCTCCCGGTCCCGCCCGGCGGGGCGGCGGTTTGGGTATCGTTAATGATCGTTTGGCCTGAAACCGCGGCGGCCATGGCGAAAAAAAACGGCGCTAACAGGCGGTTGGCCAAGAGGGAACTTTTCAATAACTTCATAATAAAATAATCGCGGTCCACAGGGTGGTATCCAAACCAGTGGTGCCGGATACTACGGTTGGCAAGAAGGCAAGGCTAGGCACATTGGCGGGTGTTGGCAAGCCGACGGTGTTTCACCGATTTTCCACCCTGTATTCAAAGCCTCAAAAGCTGGCCCATTCGGCAAAAGCGTTTGGTTCTCCGCACCCAACCGATCCGCGCGGCGAATCCGAACTTCCGTTCCAGGACCGAAAGGGAAAAACCAATGCGGGTGGATCGCCCAATGGTGGCCAAGGCCCGTACCAAGACACGGGTGTGTTCCAACGGGCGAGACGGCCTGCCACGCCGCCAAGGCGGGAGCTCGACCATCCACATGCAATTCTTTAACAATTGCTTATAGATGCCACCTCCCTGCCGAATCCGCGCGGCGACGCATTCGTCTTGAAAAGCGGGAGAAGGGCGGCTTTTTTGCCCGGATGCGTTTTCATTTTCCGTTTGCACCTGTTTTTACCGTGTTATCCAGCCTCCTGTTCATCACAGCCGGATCACCCGCCGAGGAAAAAGGCGCGGCGGAAATCCGCGGCACCTGGCTCACCACCACCGCCAACACCGCCATCGCCAATCCGGCCAATTCCGCCGCCACCATGGAGGCTCTCCGCGAAATGGGCCTGAACACCGTTTACGTGGAGACTTGGAAAAACGGATATACCCAGTTTCCCTCTCCCGCCCTCGCCCGTGTCGTCGGCGTGGACCGCTCGCCCGCCCTCGGCGGACGGGATTTGTTGGAGGAAACCTTGATCGAGGCCCACCGCAACGGCCTGCTCTATTTCGCCTGGTTTGAATACGGTTTCATGGCCGCCCATGCCGGAACCGAAAACCGGCTTCGCCAGCTCAAACCGGAATGGCTCAGCGAGGACATCGACGGAAACGTGGTCGCCCCCAACGGGTTCGTGTGGATGAATCCGTTGCACCCGGAGGTGCGCCGGTTTCTCCTCGACCTGATTCTCGACGCGGTCAACCGCTACGATCTCGACGGGGTGCAGCTCGACGACCGGCTGGCCTGGCCGTATCACACCATGGGATACGATGATTACACCCGCCAGGTTTACGCCTCCGAACACAACGGCCAACAGCCTCCCGCCAATACCCAAGACCCGGCCTGGCTTCGTTGGCGCGCCGACAAAGTCACCGAATTCGCCGAACAACTGCACAACGAACTCCGCGCGGCGCGGCCCGATTTGCTCATCTCCATCAGCCCCGGCCCGTTCCCGTGGAGTTACCAAAATTACGCCTGCGACTGGCCGGCGTGGGCGGAGGCGGGATGGTTCGACGAATTCGTGCCCCAGGTTTACCGGACCGATTTCCCCTCGTTTCAATCCAACTGGCTGGAGCAGTTGCACCACATCGGCGGGCGCGCGCCCGATCTGCTGGCCGGCATCCGTGTCGTCGGCGCCGGCGCGGACACTCCCTGGCCCGACCTCGCCGCCAAAGTGGAGAGCGTCCGCTCCGGACCGGCCGGAGGTCACGTCTGGTGGTTCAGCCGCGGCATTCTGGAGGTCTATCCTGAACAAACCGCCGCCCTTTATGCCGACAACCTCCGGGCACCCCACCCCCGGCGGGACGCCTCCTGGCGGCCCGCGCCGGTGGTGGCCGAGCGGCGGGGTGAGGAGAATCACTGGTTTGCCCAGGTGCCCGAGCGGGGCTTTTACCGGGTGATTGAATACACCAACGGTCGCTGGACGGAAGGGGAAACCCGTTTCTTTCCCGCCGGACCGAACAACCTGCGCCGTCCGGAAGCCGAAGCAGTGGAGCTGCTGGTGGACCGCCGGGGCGAAAGCCGCCCGTCGCCGCAATCCACCGGCCTCTGCCGCTGACCGACCGGCCGGTCGAAAGGCGTTGTGGCCAAGACGGGGATTTTTTGCTTGGCTGACCCGCACATGAGAGACCACATCCTTGCCCTCGACCAAGGGACCACCAGTTCCCGTGCGTTGATTTTCGACCGCTCCGGCGGGCTGGTCGCCGTCGCCCAGGAGGAATTCCCCCAGCATTATCCCAAGACCGGCTGGGTGGAGCATGATCCGGATGAAATCTGGACCACCCAGCGGGAAACCGCTCTCGCCGCCCTGAGCAAAGCCGGTCTTCGCGCCGAAAACATCGCCGCCATCGGCATCACCAACCAGCGGGAGACCACCCTGCTCTGGAACCGCAAAACCGGCCGGCCGGTTGCCCCCGCCATCGTCTGGCAGGACCGCCGCACCGCCGGCCTGTGCGCTGAACTCAATGACGGCGGCGCGGCGGAGATGGTGCGGAAAAAAACGGGGTTGGTCATCGACTCCTATTTTTCCGCCACCAAAATCCGCTGGCTGTTGGATGAAAATCCGGCGTTGCGCAAACAGGCCGAAGCCGGAGAACTCGCCTTCGGCACCGTCGATTCCTGGTTGATCTGGAAATTGACCGGAGGCCGGCTGCACGCCACCGACGCGACCAACGCCTCCCGCACCCTCCTCTATCATATCGGGAAACTGGACTGGGATGACGAACTCCTCGACCTGTTCCGCGTGCCCCGTTCTCTGCTGCCCGAAGTCCGGCCGAGCGGCGGGGGTTTTGCCGAGGTCAGCGGCCTCCCCCTTCTCAACGGCATCCCCATCGCCGGAGTGGCCGGTGACCAGCACGCGGCCCTGTTCGGTCAAACCTGCTTTGAGCCCGGCATGGCCAAAAACACCTACGGCACCGGTTCCTTCGTTTTAATGAACACCGGCGAAACACCGGTCGCCGCACCCCGCGGGCTGGTTTCGACCATTGCCTGGCAGGCGGATGGAAAAACCGAATACGCGCTCGAAGGGAGTGTTTTCATCGCCGGCGCCCTCGTCCAGTGGCTGCGCGACGGGCTCGGCATAATCGACAAAGCGGAACAAATTGAGGCGCTCGCCGCCTCGGTGGAGGACAGCGGCGGGGTGGTCATCGTGCCCGCCTTCACCGGCCTCGGCGCGCCGCATTGGGACCCGCACGCGCGGGGAAGCGTGTTCGGGATCAGCCGGGGCACCACCCGCGCCCATGTCGCGCGGGCCGCGCTCGAAGCCATCGCCTGGCAGGCGGTCGATGTTCTCGAAGCCATGGAAGCCGGCGGCGGCCTTCAACTGGAGGAATTGCGGGTGGACGGCGGCGCGGCCCGCAACAACCTGCTTATGCAGATCCAGGCCGATTTCCTCGGCAAGCCGGTCGCCCGTCCCCGCATGACCGAAACCACCGCCCTCGGCGCGGCCTTTCTCGCCGGACTGGGCGTCGGCTTTTGGAAAGACCGCCAAGCCGTCGCGGAACAATGGAAACAGGAGCGCGCCTTCCGCCCCCAAGCCGATGCCTCCCGCTTCCAAGAGGGCCGCCAGGCCTGGCGGCGGGCCATTGAGCGCACCAAGGGCTGGCTGGAATGAGATTCCGCCGCGACCGCCTGCCAATGACAATTCGGCATGATTCCCGCGCTTGGCGGGTGTGATCCAAGGAGCGGGGTGTTTTTCAGTATGGAAGCGGCATCCAGCCAGAAGTGTTCGGCATCGGATTTGCTTATCAAAAGGGCGGCGGCCCTGGGATTGTTGATGGCCCTGTCGGGGGCACAGCGATG
>PXDN01000146.1 GCA_003566375.1 Opitutia bacterium | reverse complement strand
CGTTCATCGCCCGGTCGCTCCCGGTAAAAAGTTGGCGGAAATCAATCCACAGATCCTTGGCCGGAGGATCGGGGAAACTTTGCGGGTCGGGATTGCGGACCCGGATGGAATGCTTGCGGGCGGGCTGCAACAGGTTGCCGCCGTCCAAGCGGTGCAGGCGCAGCGGGCCTTCGGGCTGCTCCCCGTGCTCGACCACGTGGATGTTGCCAGTGGGCAACCAGTCGATGATGTTCTTGAAATTGCCGCTGAAATGATTGCGGGGCACGTTCCCCGCTCCACCCATAACGTCATACACATTGCCGTATTCGACATAACGGGCGTTGTCACCGGGATACTGAAAAGCGGTCACCGGACCCAACGGCTTCCAATAGCTGGCATGGAAAAGTCCGAAGTTGTGCCCGAGTTCATGGGCCACCACTCCGGTGCCGAAATTGCCTTGAATCCAAGATCCGCTGCCGCCAACCATGCCAAGGCCACCCCAGGGGAAACCAATGTCCGGAAACGCCACCATGTAAAAGTCGTATTCGGAGACGTAGCCATCCTCGAACGCCGCTTCGATGGCGTCGTCCAGCAACAGGCGGAAGCCGGCGGGCGAAACCTCCCCGGTCTCCTCGTCCACTTCCCCGCCCTCGTCCAAATAATCATCCACGTCCCGCGGCATCGTCAAAACGGCCTCGGTGACGTGGATCTTGCGAAAACCCATGCGGCGGTAGGAGGCCTCTTCAAAAAAGCGGTTCACCGTGAGCATGGTCTGGTAAGCTTGATTCAGCCCAACCGACCCTTCATCCCCGCCGAAATTCACCCGCATCACCAGGATGCTTTGCAGACCGGTGCTGCGGTAGGGCTCTGACAAAATCTGAAACTCGGAGGCTTCCCCTTCGTAAGCCGCCGCGTGTTCCTGACAGCAAAACGCCATCACCCCGGCGGCCGTTTCAGCCAGCTGGGGAACTTCATCCCGGCGATGGGGAATGGCGGCGGTTTCTTCGTCCACGGGGCACGCCATCGGTTCGATACCCTTGGCCCGAACTTCCGCTTGGCTGACCCTGCGCAACGGACTTTCGTGCACCGCCAGCAGGTCATCCACCGCGATCCCGTGGGCAAAGACGCCGCGGGAGGTTCTTTGCGCCAAGCGGTCCCCGTAAACATAGGCCCGGTATTGCTCCGTGTCGGTTCTGAAATGACGGATCACCAAATCCCCCTCTTCGTGACCTTTTGGGGGAGCAATGCCATACACGTCCATGTCACCCACCCCGCTGACCGGCTTCTCGAGGAGCGCGGCCACGGCGGCGGGCAATTCCTCCCGCACCTCCCACGGCACGGCATTGGCCAAAGCGGCGCGCGGGTCCTCCCGGATCAGGGTTTTCATGAACTCGCGCCGTTCCCCCGCCAAAACCACGCCCGTTTCCAACAGATTATCGCGTCCGTATCGATCTTGGGCGAGGTAGGCTTCCGCCCATGTGGCGAATTCAGTCAAAGGATCCCCCGCCCCGTGATCCCGGGAACCCGATTCCAGAGCATCGGCTCCCTGCAGCGGAAACACGCCCCGTTCGGCAAGTTCGGCTGGCCCTCCCCCATTCTCCTCATTCTTGAGAGAGGAAGCCGCCTGCGCCGCTTCTACCGCACGGGCCTGACCGTCAGTGGGCTGATCCCGGAGCAAATCTGACGCCGGCCATAAAAACCACGTGGCGAAGCCAATAACGGACACCAAGAGGAAAAGCTTTTTTTTCGTCATAAATACTGGATCAATGAATTAAGCATCGCGGGACGCACGAGCCTCCAACAACAAAAAATGCGCGCCCAGCCGATACCCCTTGACCTTCGCCTCCCGGTTGAGAACAAGGGTTCCACGGCGAAGAGCGGGGTGAAGATGGAGGTGGTTCCCGTCCAATTCCATGGAAAGGGCGTGCCGGGCTTCTCCCCGGTCAAAATGATCGAACACCAGCATGCGCGGAATTCCAATGCCATGGAACGGCGCTTCCATCCGCCCGCGGATTTCGGCGGGCAAGGCGGTTCGAATTTCCTCAGCAACGAGGTTGCGGGCCGCCTCAGAAGGGTTGGATTTCATCAAACCGACCAACGCTTGGCGGCGGCCTTCTGCCAGCCTTGCGCCCTCCCCGATCATATTCGCCTGTTCAGCTTCCCCCGCCTTCAAGTATTCGCTGGTCCATTTCGAAAAGCGCGCGAAATCATCGCTTTCACCAACTCCGGTCGCGGCCATACTCAGGCACCCCAACGGGAGTAAAACCGAGATAAGCAGTGGTCGCTGGGAGTAACTGGAAAGCCAAGGCATTTTGTGAAATGCAAGAAATCGCCACCCATTGCCCGCGTTGTCAACCGCTTTTGCTTGGACATGGCGGCGGCATTCTTAAAAGGTAACACGCCTGATGGTGGGGTTTGTTGAAAAAAAACCGCGGCGCGCGGCGCTGCACACGCTCGGGTGCCGGCTTAACCAAGCCGAAACGTTGCTGCTGCGCGATCAACTCGAGCGGCGGGGCTACGCCATCGTGCCGTTTGATGAAGAGGCCGACCTCGCGGTGATCAACACCTGCACCGTCACCAATCTCGCCGACGCCAAATGCCGCAACGCCATCCGCGGCTTCATCCGACGCAACCCGGAGGCCTTTGTCGCCGTCGTCGGCTGCTACTCCCAGATCGGCTACCGGGAGGTGGCGGAAATTCCGGGGGTGGATCTAATCGTCGGCAACCAGGACAAACTCAGCGTGCTCGATTTTGTCGGCTTGGGCAAAAACGAGCGACCGGTCATCATCCGCGACCGGATCGACCGGACCGATTTCTCCATCAGCTTCGCCGGCGAAGAGCCCTACCCCAAACGGGCCAACCTCAAAATCCAGGACGGGTGCGACTTCATGTGCTCGTTTTGCATCATCCCCTTCGCCCGCGGACGCGGCCGGAGTCGGGAAATGGCCAACCTGCTCGACGAGGCCCGCTCCCTCGCCCGCCGGGGCGTGCGGGAGTTGGTGCTGACCGGCGTGAACATCGGCACCTACGATTTCAACGGTGCGGGGTTGCTCCGGGTATTGGAGGAACTGAACGCGGTTCCCGGCATCGACCGCATCCGCATCAGCAGCATCGAGCCGACCACCATCCCGGAGGAATTGTTCGCCCTGATGAACGACCCGGCGCACGCCCTGCTGCCGTTCCTGCACATCCCGCTCCAGTCCGGCTCGGACCCGGTGCTTCGGCGGATGAAGCGCAAGTATTGTGTTGCTGAATACACGGAATTTCTCCAGCGCGCCTGGGAAGCCGTGCCGGGCGTCTATCTAGGCACCGACATCATGGTCGGCTTTCCGGGGGAAACCGCCGCCGATTTCGACCGCACCCGCGGGGTGTTCACCGGCCACCCGTTCGCTTTT
>PXDN01000027.1 GCA_003566375.1 Opitutia bacterium | reverse complement strand
TTTATTTCAGCCGCAGCGTCGAGGGAGTGCCGGTCTCGTTCAAAAACTACGCAACGCGCGTCGAGGAACTTCTCCGGCAATACCAGCGCGCCGCCCGCGGACGGGTTTACCTGGAGGTGATCAACCCCCGGCCCGACACGCCCGAGGAAGAGGCGGCCATCCGCGCGGGAGTGGGTGGGCAACCTTTGCCGACCGGGGAAACCTTGTTTTTCGGTTTGGTCGTGATCCAGGCTGAAAAGGAGGAGGTGATTCCCCTCTTCAATCCGCAGCGCGAGGAATTTCTGGAATTCGACATCTCCAAAATCATCCACAGCGTCCAGCGCGACACGCTTCCCCGCCTCGGAGTGATCACCTCGCTGGACATTTTCGGCGATGAGGCGCCGCCGTTTGGCATGCCGCCGCAGCAACAGCCGAGCGAGGACTGGGTGTTTCTGCGGGAGTTACGGTCGAATTTCGACGTGAGCCGCGTCGAGGGCGACAGTCTGCCCGACAATCTGGACGTGCTGGCGATTATCCATCCGCAGGATTTGTCGGATAAACTGCTTTACGCCATCGACCAGTTTGTCCTCGGCGGCGGTCCGGCCTTCATCGCGGTCGATCCCTCTTCCTACATGCAAAAGAGTCAAATGGATCCCCGGCAGATGATGATGGGCATGCAAATGTCCACCTCCAGTGATTTGGAACCGCTCTTCCGGGCCTGGGGCATCGACTTCGATCCCGACATGGTGGTGGGTGACCTGACCTACGCGGCCTCCGTCAACACCGGCCGCGGCCAACCGGTCACCTATCCCGTGTGGTTGAACATCGACCGTTTCAACAAGGAAACGCCCCCCACCGCCGAACTGGGGCAGATGCTGTTTCCCGAACCGGGCAGTTTTGAACTGAGCGGGGATGCCGATCTGGAATTAACCCCGCTGGTGACCACCTCTCCCCGCAGCGGCCGGGTCATGGGCGCCATGCTGATGCACACCAGCCCCGACCAGGTGGCCCGCCAAATCGAGCCCGACGACATGGAGAAAGTCATCGCGGGCATCGTGCGGGGAACCTTCCGCACCGCTTTTCCGGCCGGCCGGCCGGAGCCCGTGGATGAGGATGACACCGCCGGCAACGGCAACGGCGACGGCCTGCCCGCCACCGTGGCCGCCCCCGGTCGGACTTCCGGCAGCGGCAACCTCGTGATCGTGGCCGACACCGATTTTCTGGCCGATCAATTCAGCGTCCGTTTCATGAATTTTCTCGGGCAACGGGCGATGGCGCCGTTGAACGACAACGTCGCTTTTGTCAGCAACGTGCTCGATTTCCTCGCCGGCAGCGAGGACTTGATCGGACTGCGGAGCAAAGGCTCCAGCTCCCGTCCGTTCCAACGGGTGCGGGAATTGGAAATCAGCGCCCAGCAGCAGTACCAGGACCAGCTCGCGTCGCTGGAGTCCCGCCTGATGGAAGTGCAGGAAAATCTGCGCAATTTGCAAAGCCAGCAGCAGGACCAGGGGCAGCTGGTGGCCTCGCCAGAGGTTCGCGAAATGATCGAGGGATTCCGCCTGGAGGAGGCCGCCATGCGGGGAGAGCGCCGCGAGATCCGCAAAAAACTGCGCGAGGACATCGAGAGCCTGAAACTGCGCCTGATCGCCTTCAACCTCGCCACCGTGCCGCTGCTGGTGATCGTCTTCGGGGGAGTCTTTTTCGCTTTTCGCAACAAACGCCACAAACGGTAACCAAACCATGAATACCAAAACGTTGTTTCTTGGAGTCGCCATCCTCGGCCTTGTGGCCGGCCTGGTTTTCTGGCAAAGCCAGCGCGGGACCACCGCTCCGCCGCGTCCCGGGCTGGTGGGGCAGCCGCTTTTGTCGCCGGAGACCTTGGCGGAAGCCTCCCGGCTGGAGCTTGCCGGGGGTAACGGCGGACGTCGGGTGGTTTTGGAGAAGAAAGAGGAAGGGCGCTGGCATCTTCCCGAATACCACGGATTGCCGGTCGATTTCGACAAACTGCGGCGCTTTACCCAAAGCCTGCTCGACGCCAAAGTGGACCGCCACGTGACCGACAGCGCCGAACGAATCGAACGCCTCGGTCTCGGGCGCAACGTGATCGAGTTGTTCGAAAGCGGGGGGGAATCGCTCTGGAGACTGGAGACCGGCGATTCCGGTCCATCCGGAGGGAATTTCATCCGCCTCTCCAAAGCCGACGGCGCGTTTCTGACCGTTTCCTCCATTTTCCCCGACACCCAGTCCCGCAATTGGCCGGTTAAACAACCGCTGCAAGGCTCGGTGGAGGACATCGCCCGAGTGAAAGTGGAGTTTCCCGGCGAAAGCGAGGCGCTTCGATTTGAGCGGGAGGAAAAAGGGGCGAACTTCGGCTCCCCGGATTTGGCGGAAAACCAATCGGTGAAAAACAGCGAAGTGACGCGCCTCGTGCGATCCATCCTCAACGGCCGCTACACCGAAGTGGTGAGCGCCGACGATCCCGAGGCGGTGGCCGCGCGCGAACAGTCGCGGGCCATCACGCTCACCAACTTTGACGGCGACACCAAAGTGGTCCGCGTGGGACGCCGGATGCCGAAACAGACCGCCGCCACCGCCGCAAGCGGCGCGGGCGGTCGCGCCCGGGAGGAGATCTCCTCCTCCATCGTCTTTGACCAGGACGGCAACATCATCACCGAGGAAGAGATCGCCGCTCTCCAGGGACGAGCCGCCGGAACCGATGCCGTTGCAACGGAGTCGGAGGAAGAGCCGGAAGAACCGGGGCCGGTGTTCGTCTTTTACGGTGGCGGCGGGGAAGATTTTGTCTGGGCCGACCTGTCCGAACGGGTGGCCTTCCAATTCAGCGACCATTTCCACAATCAGCTGCCCGCCGATTGGGACAAACTGGTGGAAACCCGCGCCCCGGAACCGGAACCCGCCCCGGAGCCTATCGAGGCAGAAGCGCCCGGTTCCTGATTCTGTTCAGGATATTTTTCCCGCGAAGGGTGGGAAGACATGAATGTCTTGACCTTGCCCATGGGTGAACCATGAATTTGCCGCCTATGGCCAATCATAAATCTCAGGGACTCGGAACCAAAGCGGTCCACGCCGGGCAGACCGGCGATTCCGCCACCGCCGCGCGCGCGGTGCCGATTTATCAAACCACCAGTTACCTGTTCCGCGACACCGAACACGCGGCCAATTTGTTTGGGTTGAAAGAACTCGGCAACATTTACACCCGGATCATGAATCCGACCACGGATGTTTTCGAGCAGCGGGTGGCCGCCTTGGAAAGCGGCGTGGCCGGCCTCGCCCATGCCAGCGGACAGGCCGCCATCACCAACTCCGTGCTCAACATTTGCGGCGCGGGCGACCACATGGTCTCCGTTTCCCAGCTCTACGGCGGCACCTACAACCTGTTT
>PXDN01000160.1 GCA_003566375.1 Opitutia bacterium | reverse complement strand
GTAATGGCGGGAACGCCACCCCGCGGGACTGTCCAAAGCGCCCCGTGTCAAAACCGGCTCAACCGGGTCGGGCGCGCCCAAGGCGAGCACCCCCAAAAAATAATCGCCGCCCGCCGCGCGAATCCGAATGCATCCGTCTCCCTCCAGCCCGGCCGGCGGTCCCAGCAGCCAGTGCAGCCGGTGCGCGCGCGGTTGCCGGCTTTGGCATTCATCGACCACCAGCCACCAGCCGCCGCCGGGATGGTGAACCTTGCGGCGGTGGGTCGCGTGCAACCCGATTCTTTGATAACCATCGTGCTCCCCTTCCAGGGAATTTCCCAGTTCCGGGTCGGCCACGCAGTCCAAGCGGGCCCGCAGCCAAGGCAGCCAGAGAAATCTTCCCGCTTGATTCATTTGATTCCGGCCATCCACCGTCACGGTGTTGTGAGCCGCCGTGCGCTTGAAGGCTCCGCCCCAAGGTGCCGGGGCGTTGTAGCTGTAAGAACCGGCATCCACCGCAATGTTTTCTCCCTTCCACCAAAGATCCGCGTGCAGGGCGTCCGCCTCGCTGGGCCGGTGCCGGTAGAAACCTCCGCGCAATAATAACAGCCCGTCCCCGTCCCGCAGGATGCCGTAACCGCTGGCCAACACCGTCGCCGGTTTGGGCTCCCATGGCTCAGGAGGCGCCTGCAAGGGGGCCTTTCCGCACAGCCACCACAAATCTTCATCCCACGGACCGGCGGCGTAAACGCGCCGACGCGCGGTGACCCACCAGCCAAGAGCGATGACCGGCCGGTAATCGAGGTAGCCGCACCCGTTCAACGGCAAAACCAAGGCACCGTCGTTTGGCCCCAGATTGGGCACTTGACCCGAAGGCTCGTCTTGGCACTGATGCAAAAACCTCACCGCTTTCCCAACCTGCCGGATGGTTCCGCGGGACAGAGGCTGGCCGTGAAGTTCCCCCAACCGCAACGCCCACAGGTAATCGTGGAGCATGACGCGGTGGTAATTCAAAGAATGCTGCGAAAACGCACCATCCCCGTAGATAAGATCCCGGGCCAGTTTCTCCAACAAAGCACGCCCGGTTTTCCGCCAGTTATCCGCCTTGGGGAATTCGGGAAACAAGAGGCCCAGCGTCCACAACCCAACCGCTTCGCTCACCCCGTGGTTGTTGTTTTGGCTGACCGCGTAGCGAATGTTTGCGGCAATCCGCTCCCCCGAAATCA
Organism: Opitutia bacterium; assembly: GCA_003566375.1. GTDB lineage: Bacteria > Verrucomicrobiota > Verrucomicrobiia > Opitutales > T3Sed10-336 > T3Sed10-336. The sequence goes on along the minus strand of PXDN01000160.1, from coordinate 2,180 downwards.
GCATGCCCGCCACCAGCAACCGGACCCGCTCCGGAGTCGTCGCCGGTGACCGCAAAAATCCATATAGCGCGAAGCTCCAAGCCATCAACCGGAAGGAGATCTCCTGTCCACACTTCCAATTGACGCCCGCATTCGGCGGATTGCGCTCCATCCAATTTTCAAAGAGCGTCCAGAAGGCATCCGGGTAGCGCTCATCCCCGGTTTTCCAATACGCCCGCACCAAGGCGTGCGCCCAGCCAAAACGGCTCAATTCCCAAATGTTCTTGATGTCGCCAAACCCGAAATCCGGCAGCAGGCTCCAGTGAGGACCCTCCGGAGCGCGCTCGCCGGTGAACGGGTTGCGGTGCCAGTCGGGTGGAACTCCGCACGCAAGCCGTGTTTTGGAATAAAAGCGGAATTCGCCACCCAAAATCCCGTCGGCCTCCGCCGCGGGGGATTCCCCGCAGGCCCAGGCGGCGGCGGTCTCCGCGTAGTCTCCGGCTTGATCGGGTTTAAAGAAAAACCCCGGCGCGTTCTCCGAAAGCAGGTGGTCGCGCCACTCCACCCCCGGAGCGGACCGCGGACCGCGGACCGCTTCCACCTCCAGCACTTCCCGCCAGGAACGCACCGGGCAACGCCTTTGGAACCAGCCGCTTTTCATGCGCACCGCCTGGCCCGCCCGAAAACAAACCCAGGACGGCCCCAAATGGCGAAGCAGCGGTATGGCGAGAGAAACTTTGCCCATGAAATTCAAATCAATTCGAGAGGCCCAATTCGCGTGGCAAAATGTCCACGATGCGCTTCCCGGTTTTTCCATCCCACAAGGGAGGAATCGTTCCTTTTTTCCATTCTCCGGCAAACAGCCGCTTCATCGCCGGCGGAATGTTCGCCGGATCGGTTCCGATCAATTCGTTGGTGCCGAGGGTGACCGTTTCCGGGCGTTCGGTGTTGTCCCGCAGGGTCAGGCAGGGAATCCCAAGCACCGTGGTTTCTTCGGTGATCCCTCCCGAATCGGTGATCACGCCGAAGGCGCGGCTAATCAGGTAATTGAATTCCAAGTACGGAAGCGGCTCCACAAAGTGGAGGTTCGGCGCTTGGATTCCAATTCGTTCCAGAATCCGCGCGGTCCGCGGATGAACCGGAAACACCAGCGGAAGGCCGTGGGAATGATCGATGATGGCTTGGAGCAAATCCTTTAATTTCCCCTCCTGATCGACATTCGCGGGGCGGTGGAGGGTGAGAACAAAAAACTTTCCCGGCTCGAGGCCCAGTTCCCGCCAACAATCGGGAGGCGCGAATTTTTCGCGGTGCTTCAGCAGGGTATCGATCATGGTGTTGCCCACGAAATGAATCCGGTCGTCCGCCACGCCCTGTTTCCGCAGGTTTTCATTGGCCCCTTCCGTGGTGGTGAAAAAGAAATCCGCCAGCGCGTCGGTCACCATGCGGTTGATTTCCTCCGGCATGGTGAGATCGCCCGACCGGATGCCAGCTTCCACATGCGTGACCGGCACCAGCATTTTTTTCGCGGTGATCGAACAAGCCATGGTTGACGTCACATCCCCCACCACCAGACACAGATCACTCTTCTTCTCCTGAAGCAGCTTCTCATAAGCGACCATGATGCCACCCGTTTGCTCGGCCTGACTGCCGCCGCCGATCCCGAAATTCACATGGGGCTGGGGAATGCCGAGCTGCTCAAAAAAACTGTCCGACATGTTCTTGTCATAATGCTGACCGGTGTGAATGAGCCGGTAATCGAGCGGGCCACCCTCGGCTTTGGATTGCTCCAGCGCCGACAGGATCGGGGCAATTTTCATAAAATTGGGCCGGGCTCCGGCAATGACATCGATACATTTATTCATGGAAAGGAATTCAGAACTTTGTTTTGTGCTAAAAAAAACGGGTGGTCAGGCACGCGAAAGAACAGCCTTGGTTTCATACCAGGCCAGCCCGGCCAGCTCAATGAGGAAAAAGTTGCTGTGCCAAAAGGTTTCGGAATTGGGCACCGGTTTCTCATACCAGCGCGTCCCCCTCGGCTGAGCCCAGGCACCCCGGTATTGGACCGACGAATAATGCCGGGAAAACTCCCTCCGCGTCCTCCGGAGATGCCAGCGGGAGGTGACGATCCCCAGCCGGGTGTCGCTTGAAATCCCCTCCATTTGCAAAAGATACAGCGGGTGTTCCCGGGTGTTGTTGGAATC
>PXDN01000363.1 GCA_003566375.1 Opitutia bacterium | reverse complement strand
TTGATACATAGCCATACGGGAGGTTAAATGAATTCAAAGACGGGCTTTTCAAGTTGGTAAGAAAAAGCTTAAAGTACTTTTTTAAAATATACCAAACAGCATTTAGGCAATGTCAAAGTCGGCATTTTACCTGAGTTGGTTTCCGGCAGGCTGGTCGCAGAGCCGTTACCTCAGGCAAAGCACGCCACCGGAGCTTCGCCTTAAAAACCCTCTTGCGCCGGGTCAGTCTGAGTCCCGGCACGGCCAGTCGGGCCGGGAAATTCAGGGCTTGTCCAAACGAATTTTGCCGGTTCCCGAAAACCGACCGTTGCCAAAATGCCAAACTTCCCCAAGGTCTAAAGCCATGACTTCCCGCAAACCGGAATGGTTACGAGCTAAACTTTCCAGCAGCCCTGCCTACAGGGATGTTCGAAAGATCGTGGAGAATAACAAACTCCACACCGTCTGCGAAAGCGCCCAGTGTCCCAACCGGGGCGAATGCTGGTCGCGGGGCACCGCCACGCTCATGATTTTGGGTGAAATCTGCACCCGCTCTTGCGCGTTTTGCGCCGTGCAAACCGGCCGCCCGACCGAGCTGGATTTGGGCGAGCCGCCACGCGTGGCCGAAGCCGTTCGCCGCATGGGGCTCAAGCATTGCGTGCTCACCTCGGTTGCGCGCGACGAGTTGGCCGACGGCGGCGCCTCCGTCTGGGCCGCCACCATCCGGGCCGTCCGCCACCTCAATCCCAACACCGGCATCGAGGTGCTGATCCCCGATTTGCAGGGTAACCTGGAACACCTCGACATCGTCCTCGATGCCGAACCGGACATTTTGAACCACAACGTGGAAACCGTTTCCCGCCTGCAACGCCGGGTGCGGGTGCAGGCGCAGTGGGACCGCTCCGTCTCAATCCTCAAACACGCCAAGAGCCGCGGCTTTGTCACCAAAACCAGCCTCATGCTCGGCGTCGGGGAAACCAAAGAGGAGTTGCGGGAAGCCCTGCAAACCCTCGCCGGCCACCAAGTCGATATTCTCACCCTCGGCCAATACCTGCAACCGAGTCCCGCCCACCTGCCGGTGGACCGCTGGGTGACGCCGGAGGAGTTCGCCGAGTGGAAGGAATTCGGCCTCTCCGCCGGTTTTGGCGTGGTCGAGTCGGGGCCGCTGGTCCGCTCCTCCTACCATGCCGACGAACAATCGGATCGCTTCGGCCGGGGCGCTTCCCTCGCCACCGCCTGAACCACAACCGGATCGGCAGGCGATCCCGTTTCCTATCTCGGGTGGCAAAATCATCAAAGACAAGATGCAATGCCTCAGGTTTCAGGTCTCAGGTTTCCGCCTTCAGGTCTCCGCCTTCCGCCTTCTGTAGTCCCGGAACGTTGCCCGTGAAACGCCTCCCGGCCCTCTCCAAACCTTCGCCGCACCACTCATGATCTGGCTCTACCGCCTCTTCTTTCTCCCGGTTCTGTTGATCGCCGGCCCGCGCTACCTGTTGCGGATGCGCAAGCGGGGCGGCTACCGCAAGGGGTTTCAAAACCGGTTCGGCTTCCTCGACCCGCTGCCACCCAAAACCGACGGCGTCACCCGCATCTGGATACAAGCGGTCAGTGTCGGGGAGATGTTCGCGGTGATGCCGCTGATCCGCCGGCTGCGGGAAAGCGGACAACACGAGATTTTCCTGACCACCACCACCAGCACCGGCTACGCCCTCGCCCGGGAGAAGTTGGCCGAACAGACGGTTGGCATCGCCTACTTTCCCCTCGATTTTTTTCTCTTTAGCCGACGGATGTGGAACCGGGTGAGCCCGGATTTGTGCGTGCTCTTTGAAGCCGAAATCTGGCCCGAGCACCTCCGCAACGCCCGCCTGCGAAACGTGCCGCTCTTGCTGATCAACGCCCGCATGTCCGACCGTTCCTTCGGGCGCCTCTCCCGTGTCAGCGCGGTGGCCGGCCCGCTGTTCAACCACTTTTCCCGCATCCTCGCCGCCTCGTCCGACGACGCGGAACGCTTCCTGCACGTAGGCGCGGACCCGGAACGGGTTTCGGTCTCCGGCAACATCAAACTCGACGTTCCCCTGCAACCGATTTTGACGCCGGAGGAAATCGCGCAAAGCGCGGAACGCCTCGGCTTGCGCGAACCCGGCAAACCGGCGCCGCTGCTGATCGTCGGCTCCTCCACCTGGCCCGGCGAGGAGACCACCCTGCTCCGCCTGCTGGAGAAAGCCCGCGCCAAAGGAATCGATTGCAAACTCCTCCTTGTTCCCCGCCACGCCGAACGCCGGGACGAGATCGCCCGTGCCCTGGAGGAGTTTCCCGCCTTCACCACCCACTTCCGCTCCGCCGGACAGGCGCCCCGGCCGGTTGATGTGGCCGTCGGCGACAGCACCGGCGAACTGATCCTGTTTACCCAACTGGCCGACCTCGTTTTTGTCGGCAAGAGTCTTCCCCCCAATGACGGCGGCCAGACCCCCATCGAAGCCGCCGCCCTCGGCAAGCCGTTGCTCTACGGACCCTTCATGACCAACTTCCGGCAAATCGCCCGTCAGTTGGTCGATGGCGGCGCGGCCATGGTGGTGGGCGACGAGATGGACCTGCTGGAACACGCCCCGGCGCTGTTGGAAAACGAGGAGACCCGCCGCGCCATGAGCCGGGCCGCCCTCGCCTGGCACGCCGCCAACCGCGGCGCGGTTGACAAAACCCTCGCCGCCATCGCTGAACTCTCCGGCCGCCAGTCCTCGGGGATTTCGGCCTGAAGGTCGGCGGGCAGGTAAAGCCACTTGGGCGCGGTTCCGGAGACCTGCCCTCTTTCAGAGCGGGAGAAGTGCCGCGGTCGTGACCGCCTTGCTCATGCTGTGGCCATCTTTCACCGTGTCCTCGTTGGGGATTTTTCACCGAGCCCCTTCGGGACGCGCCCTTTTTTATGGCAATCCGGCAATAAAAGTTGACATGGCTGGTGAAAATGGGATTGCTTGGCCACTCTTTCAAAAGTGGTGGCTGTAGCTCAGTTGGTTAGAGCACCGGATTGTGATTCCGGGGGTCGCGGGTTCAAGTCCCGTTAGCCACCCCACTTTAACCACTGTAAAACAACGTCTTAAGGAAACCCAAGAAAATCATGTATCCTATGACCGAAAAATCCGGTTGAGTTGATTAGGCGACGTTTTCGAAAAGGATGTCGTCCAGGTCGGGAAAGGCGGAATCCTCAATTATCGTTTTGATTTCAGCAGGGATTTTCCCGCCCCCGTTTTGATCCGTATTCAGTTCGGCACGGACGGCTTCGACCTCCAAATGGGCTAAGCAGCTTTCAAGGTCAGAGTGTCCGTTGAGGAGAATTTTAAGTTCAGACCTCACTAGATAGGCGGTTTCGGCGGGGAGTCGGGCGCAAGTTGGATTCCCTCTTTCCGGCCAAGACAAAAACGGGGTTTTCGGCCGGAGCCGTCGGTTAACTCCG
>PXDN01000026.1 GCA_003566375.1 Opitutia bacterium | reverse complement strand
CGTTTCAAAAGAAAGTAACCGGTTGTGGCAACACTTATGCGCCCGGCGCCCGAAACGGGTAAAAGGGTTTTCTTTCAGGCGTTGGCGGCCTCCCCCAACTTATTTCAAAAGCCCGACTTCGTATTTCCCGAATTTTGGGTCGAGTGTGGCGACGGGAATTTTTTCGAGTTGGGCCTGTGCGATAAGCAAACGGTCAAAGGGATCCCGGTGGTGGTCCGGGAGAGTGGCTACATGCAAGGCGTGCCGGTGCTCGATTCCGAGGCTTGCTATGGCGTCGCGTTTCAGGCGCTTGGGAACGAACACGGCGGGCGGTTCCGACAGCGGAAGTTTGCCGAGGGCGTGTTTGATAGCGATTTCCCACGAACTGGCCACGGAAAAAAGCGGAATGGAAACGGACGATTCAATTGCGGTCACGAAGCTGGGAGGCAAGCGTTCCGGTTCGTTGATCCACCAAAGCCAGACATGGGTATCAAGAAGAAATTTCATTCTTCGATAGCGCGGTTCAACTCCGGCAATTCGTCGTCAAAATCCGAGGGTATTTCGAGGAGACCCCGGTCCCGGCCGCCCCGGCGGTTTAGCGGTTTAGCGGAATAAGGCACCAGTTTGGCCGCAGGCTTTCCGTACCGGGAAATAACCACCTCTTCGCCCGTAAGCACGCGGGTGAGTAGCTTGGAAAGCTGAGTCTTTGCTTCGTGAACGTTGACTTCGGTCATGTGGCATATGTTGACTAGTTTTATAGTCAAGTCAAGGCAGGCAGGCGAGGCGGGGCCGGGAGGGGAGGGCCGCGGTTCGTTCAGCTCCCGGCGCGGGCTTCCTGGGCCCGGGGCTTGGGCGGCGGCTTCACGGCGGGCGCGTCGGTTTCCAGCTTCATCTCGCTTTGCAACACCAGCGTGTCGTTGTAGCGGGGGCGTCGTTCGACTTCGTTCAGATGGCGGAAGAAATCGTCCGGCTTTTCGAACAAGTGGCCTTTTTCGATGTAGCTGTCGGTGGTGAACGGGGAAAACCCGCGCGGAAAAATCATGTAGCGGGTTTTCATGTAGTCGCGCGCGTGGCCCAGCTCGTCCATCATGCCGGCCGAGAGGGGCGGCCGGTCCGGGTAGGGGTGGATGGCGACCACCGCGTGGACCTTGCCCACGTACCAGTGCAAATCGCGGTGTACGGTGTAGGCGTAGATCGCCTCTTTGTCGGCCACCGAGTCGAATTCGGTGCCGATTTCAACAGTCTGGGGGTCCACCACCACGGCGTAGTCGCGCAGCCGGTGAATGACTTGGTTGACCACCTGCCGCATCTCCGGGGTTCCGTAGGTCATGGAGTAACTGACGTAAACCACCCAGGGATCGGGGTGGGTCACCAGTTTATAAAGCGCTTCGGGCGGCTCGCCGATGGCGATCACGTAATGGGGAACCCCCATGTATTTGGCCCAGTCCTCGGAGAGGGAAACCTCCTCGTTCATCCAGGAAAGAATTTCGTAGATGGTGTGGTTGCGGTCTTTGAGGGCGCGCAGGAAGCGGTCGGCGCCGGCGAGGGTTTCCAGCTTTTTTTTGATCACCCATTCGGCGTCGATCAGGGTGACGATGAGGTCGGGGCGGATAAAATCGCGGATGATGCGCTGATCCTTGAATTTGCGGTTGATCCGGTTCCACTCGATGGTGGCCGGGGCGCGAATGATGACGTCGCGGTAATTGTTCACCGCGATCTCGAACCCGATTTTTTCGTATTCGCGCTCGCGGGTCAGCTCGAAGACGTAGTCGGTGGTGCCGAGCAGGCGTTCGAGCGGTTTTTTGCCGTTTTTGGTAAATTCGCGGATGGCGTCAAACACCTTGATTTCGCGCCCGTTTTGCTGCCCCAGGCGCATCACTTGTTGAATAAAAGCGGCGTCATCCATGCCGGCCGCCATGCCCGTTACCAAAACTCTCATTGGAAAATCCTTCGTTGTCGGTTGACTCGTCGTTCAGTGAATCGGGACTACTGTAGGCGGCTCCCGTGAAAACGCACCAAAAAAAGGCGGAGGACCGGTGCTTGAAAAGGGAATGGGTGCTCTAAAAAATCAAGAAGGGAACTTGACTCCAGCGGGCGAGATGCGGTGTGCAAACGGGAGCGCCTGCTTCGGCGGGCGGCATGCGGTTGATCATCGGTCACTTCGGGGCCTCGATTCGCCGCCTGAAGGCTGGCGCTCCCAAGCGCCGTTCGATAAACGGCCCTGAAGGCTGGCGCACCTGGGCTCGGCGTATCCCAAGGCGGGACGACGGCCAGCCTTCACGGCTTTACGTCCACTTCCGGCCACTGGGCCAGTTTGCGGTGCAGGGTGCGGCGGCTGATGCCGAGCAGGCGGGCGGCCTCCGTGCGGTTGCCGCGGGTTTCCACCAAGGCGTCGCGCAGGAGGTTTTTTTCGTTGGCCTCCACCCGCAGGGTGCGGGGCGTTTCTTCCTCACCCGTGTTCCCGGATTCCGCCGGTGGCTCGGGTGGGGCGGCGCGCGAGAATTTTGGATCGAGGTCGTCCGCGGTGATGCGGAGGCCCCGTCGCATGATGACGATGTTTTCGGCGAAATTGCGCAACTCCCGGATGTTTCCGGGCCAGCGGTAGGCCAGCAAAATCCGCATCGCCTCCGGATCGATTTCGACGGGGGGAATGCCGTTTTCCCGACTGTAGTGGTCGATGAAATGATCGAGCAGCATCGGTATGTCGGCGGTCCGCTCGCGCAGGGGCGGCATGCGCAGGCGCACGACATTGAGCCGGTAAAACAAATCCTCGCGGAAGGTTCCCTTGCGGACCATCTCGTCGAGATTGCGGTTGGTGGCGGTGACCAACCGGAGATCGACGGAAATCGGTTTGAGGCCGCCCAGGCGTTCAAACGTCCGCTGCTCCAGAAAACGCAGCAATTTCACTTGGGTGGAGGCGTCCACCTCCCCGATTTCATCGAGAAACAACGTCCCGCCGTCGGCCGCCTCGAAGCGCCCGACGCGTTTTTCGGACGCCCCGGTGAAGGCTCCTTTCTCATGGCCGAACAACTCGCTTTCCAGCAGCGTCGGAGCGAGCGCCGCGCAGTTGACGGGGACAAACGGACGCTTGGCGCGCGGGCTGAGGCGGTGGATCGATTGGGCGATCAGTTCCTTGCCGGTCCCGGTTTCTCCTTCGATGAGAATGGTGGCGCGCGAGGGGGCCACGAGCTTGACCTGTTTCAGCACTTCGGTGAGCGACCCGGATTTGCCGACGATGTCGGTAAAGGTGACCTTTTGTTCGATCCGTTCCCGCAGGCGGGTGTTTTCCCGCTCGAGCGATTTCTCGCGCAGGCCGCGGCGGATCAGCAACTCCAGCTTTTCCAAATTGAGGGGCTTGGTCAGAAAGTCGAAGGCGCCCCGTTTCATCGCCTCGACGGCGGTTTCGACGTTGCCGTAGGCGGTCATCATGATGCAGACCGGGTGCCGCGGCAGG
>PXDN01000054.1 GCA_003566375.1 Opitutia bacterium | reverse complement strand
CTCGTAAGAATTCATGAAAAACACCAGGCTGGCGATGGTCCCCGCCGCCGCCGGCACCGGCAGCCCGATGAAATCCTTGCTCATGTCCTGCCGCACGGAATAGACCGCCGGATGAGTGATGACATTGAACCGGGCCAACCGGATGGCCGCGCAAAGCAGGTAGATGAATCCCAAAAACCAGCCAATGCGTTGGAAAAACGGATACTCCTCGGTTGGTTGCAGGATCAGTGAAAAGACCAGCAGCGCCGGGGCAATGCCGAATGAAATGATGTCCGCAATGGAATCAAACTCCTTCCCAAACAACGATTCCCTCCCGCCCAGGCGCGCCAGCCTTCCGTCCAGAGCGTCGAACAGAATCGCCGCGAGGATGAACCAAACCGCCTGCGCGTATAGCGCCATGGACTCGTCCGGATGCCCGGTCAGGCTCAGGTGGTGGGCCTGCAGGCAGCGAATGACGGCCACGAACCCGCAAAAAAGATTCCCCGCGGTCATCAGGTTCGGCAGGAGGTAGATGTGGCTGGCGCGGGAACTTTCGAAGATTTCCGGACGGATTTGCGGAGGCTTGTCGGACATGGGCGGTTTTCGGATCGGGAAAAATCAGTCTTTCTTGTTCAAACTTTCCAGGTATTTCCAAAATGACTGGTGCTGTTCGAGCATCTGTTCCTCGGAGACGGGAAATTTGCTGCGGAAAAGAAAATCGGTCCACGTGTTGCGGTGAAGCATGTATTCGCAATAAAGCGTGTCTTCGCCGCGGACTTCAAAGTAGAGGCGGTGTTCGCCAGACCGCAGGCGGTAAAAGGTCTTGCCGTTGCGGTGGAAGCGGCCCACGGGTTCCTTGGGGTGGGCCAGTTCCGCGTCTGTCAACCCGCTGATGGATTCAACCAGCGACATTTGCTCCCGGGTGCTGAGTTTCCCGAGTTCGCGCAGACTTTGTTCACTGAACGTGACTTGATACATGGTGGAAAAATGGAAAAGCTGGGAACGGCTGTGTTTGAAATCCTTTGGAAACCGCGCAAAAAAGCAATCTTGATCGAAGGGTTTCCCTTTTCGGTGGTGTTGAAAGGAAATTGACTAATCAAGCACCGATCCTTTCAGTGCCATTTTATTCAACCCTGACAAATACTTATACTATGAAAAAAATCACAACCAGTCTAGCAATTGTATCAGCTGTCCTCCTTTTTGGCGCGGCCCAGTCCATGGCCGGTGGCGGTTGCGGCGGTGAAACCGTAAAAGCTTCCGCCTGCGGTTCCGAAACCGTGGCCGCCAACGGCAACGGCGACTGCTCCAAGGAAAAAGCCGCCTCCTGCGACAGCGAAACCGTGGCCGCCAATGGCAACGGCGACTGCGGTGACCGCAAGAAAGAGTGCGACAGTGAAAAAGCCGCCGCTTGCGATTCCGAAAAAGTGGCCGCCAACGGCAACGGGGATTGCGACAAGGATAAAGCCGCCTGTGACAGCGAAAAAGTGGCCGCCAACAACGGCGACTGCGGGGACGCTAAGAACAACAACGGTCGCGCCGCCGTTTCTTGCGACGGTCCCAAATCCTGCGACGGTGAAAAAATCGCCCGCGGGCGCGGAGCCGCCGTTTTATCCGAACGCGCGTGGGTGCACCGCGGCGCACCCGCTGTTCGCGGCTGATTTTCGCGGCTGGCCGCAAATGGATTCAACAGCCCGTTTTCCGATTGGGAAACGGGCTTTTTCGCGCCCAACCGGCATCCGGCCGTCCCGAATTCACCAAACTTTTGCCACCGCGAAAAACCTCCAATTGTAGGCGAAAAAAAAAGCCCCGCCCTTCCTTGGTTTCCTCATTTCCCGGCGCGGAGCGGCGCAAGGCGCGGCGGGCTTTCAGCAGGTTCTTTTTTCTTTTGTCATTCCGCCCGCAAGTCTATTGACCCTTGAGCACCTTCTTTCATGCGAAATTTAACCTTGTGGATTTTAACCGGGATGGTCTCCGGGGCGATCGCCGGCCTGTTCCTCAACCTCGGTAAGGATGTGGAGATTCTGCAATCGGTTTTAACCGACGGGATTTTGTATGTGATTGCCCAGGGGTTTGTCGCTCTGCTGACGGTGTTGATTGTGCCGGTGGTGGTGGTCTCCCTGATCTCCGGCACCGCTTCCCTCAACGACATCCGGCGGCTCGGCAGGGTGGGGGTCAAAACGGTCTTGCTCTACCTCGCCACCACCGCCATCGCCATCACGGTGGCCCTGACGGCGGCCGTGGCCATTTCCCCGGGGAAGGATTTTAATCTGGAAGCGGCCGAAGAGATTGAACTCCGCGAAACCCCGCCTCTGACGGCGGTTGCGCTGGACCTGTTCCCCAGCAATATCGTCGATGCGGCGGCGGAGGGAAAGATTTTGCAGGTCATCGTGTTTTCGATTCTTTTCGGCATGGCCATGACCATGGCCGGTCCGGCGGGAGCCCGGGTTTTGGGTCTGTTTCAGGACTTGATGGAGATTGTCATGAAACTTGTGATGATCGTCATCTGGGTTGCCCCGATCGGGGTGTTCGCCCTCATCGCCAGGGTTTTCGCCACCGAAGGATTCGAGGCCATACCGCCGTTGATCGGCTATTTTATGGTGGTGGTGCTGGCGCTTGTTATCCACGGGCTGGTGGTTTATCCGCTTCTGCTGAAATTGCTGACCGGTCTCGACCCGGTGAAATTCGGTAAAAAGATCTGGCCGGCGCAGATATTCGCTTTCAGCACCACCAGCAGCGCGGCGACCATCCCCATCACCTTGCGCGCGGTCGAGCACCGCATGGGGGTGGACAACTCGGTCGCCTCCTTCACCGTGCCGCTCGGCGCCACCGTCAACATGGACGGGACCGCCATCATGCAGGGGGTGGCCACCGTCTTCATCGCGCAAGCCTACGGGCTGGCGCTTGGCGTTCCGGATTACCTGATGGTGATTTTGACCGCCACCCTGGCCTCAATCGGCACCGCCGCCGTTCCGGGCGCGGGCCTGATCATGCTGGCGATGGTGCTCAACCAAGTCGGTTTGCCGGTCGAGGGAATCGCCTTGATTATCGGGGTGGACCGTCTCCTCGACATGATTCGCACCGCCGTCAACGTGACCGGGGACGGCACCGTGACCTGCATCGTGGCCGCCAGCGAGAATTCCCTCGACCGGGAGATTTTCAACAGCAGCCACACCGGGGAAGAGAATGACTCGCGGTCTTCCGATTCTGGTAACCGCGGGGAGAGGCCAAACCGGGAAGCCGCGAAACCGGTTGCCACCAAACCGGAAACGAAGTAGCCTCAGCCCCGCTCCAGTTCCATGGCAATCCCCATGCCGCCACCCACGCACAAGGCGGCGAGGGCGCGCCGGGCTTGTCCGGCGGCCAGCGCGTGGGCGAGGTGGACCAGCAGGCGCGCCCCGCTGGCCCCGATCGGGTGGCCGACCGCGATGGCCCCGCCGTCTCGGTTGACCCGCGGATCATCGGCCTCCAAACCCAACTCCCGCAGGCAGGCCAGCGCCTGGGCGGCGAAGGCCTCGTTCAATTCAATCAAGTCATAGTCGCCGAGGGTCGATTTTCGTTTCCGGCACAAGGCGCGCGCGGCGTGGACCGGGCCGAGGCCCATCCGCGCCGGATCGCACCCCTCCGCCACCCAGCCGGTCATCACCGCCAGCGGTTTCCATCCCCGGCGGCGGCCTTCGTCGGCGGAGCAAACCAGCAACATGGCCGCCCCGTCGTTGATGCCGGAGGCGTTGCCGGGAGTCACCGTTCCCTCGTTGTGAAAAGCCGGTTTTAGTTTCCCCAAATCCTCCACCGTGGTTTCGGGACGGGGATGTTCGTCGCTTTGGCAATCGCCCGCCGCCACCGTCTCCGCCGCAAACGCTCCACGGGCCAGCGCCTCCGCGTGACGCCGGTGGCTGCGGACGGCGCACGCGTCCTGTTCGCCGCGCGACAAGCCGTATTCCGCCGCCAGGCGTTCGGCAGTGATTCCCATGTGTTCGTTGGCGAAACTGTCCACCAGTCCGTCACGCAGCAGGGAATCGACCAAAACTCCGTCGCCAAGCTTGTATCCGGAGCGGGCGCGCTCCAGCAGATAGGGGGCGTTCGACATCGACTCGGTCCCGCCGCAAAGAACCACCCCGGCCTCACCCGCCCGAATGGCTTGGGCACCGAGGGCGACGGCCTGCATGCCGGAAGCGCACATCATGTTGACGGTAAAGGCGGGAGCGCGCACCGGCAACCCGAGGCGGATGCCGATCTGGCGGGCAACATTCATTCCCAGGCCGGCCGAGAGAACGTTGCCGGCGATGACCTGATCCACCGCCTCCATATCGAGACCCTTCAGGACGGCTTCGCCCGCCGCGACACCCAAATCGACGGCGGAGAGCCGGCTAAGTTTGCCTAAAAAGCGCCCCTGCACGGTGCGCTTGGCGGCCACGATCCATATGGGTTCATTCATGAACCGTCATATCGCAGCATCTCCGCAAAGACCGCCACCGTAAAAATCCCCCTTCGAGCGGATGTTGGAGCCCTGAAAATCGAGAAACGGGTGACACGGGACTGCTCAAAAGAAAAAACCCCCGAAGTGGAATACTCCGGGGGTTTAATCAAAGGGTTTCCGCAACTTCAGGCTTTGCGACGACGGACGCGCAGGGCTCCGGCCACTCCCAAAACGCCTAAGCCAAAGATCAAAGCGTAGGTGGAGGGCTCGGGGATCACCTGGTAAGCGGCGATTCCATTATTGGTGTTTAACACGTAAAGCATGCCGTTATGAAATGCCATGTCGCCGACGGCGTTGTCGTTAGTGTTACCGATACTGAGAATTTTGGTGTCCAACGTGGTGCCAAAGGTATCCAAGGTGGCGATGTCGTGCAATTGAACTTCTCCGGTGGCGGTAAACAGACCAGCCAGCAAATTGTTGGCCGGATCGACCGCCAGCGGGGACACGCCGCCTGAGAAAACGTCGGTACCATAAGAATCAATCACGTTACCGGTGGCCAGATCAATTTGATAAAGAACAGATCCTTGAGCCGTGCCAAAGAGGGTGTCTCCCATCCCAAACGCCGTTCCAAGCTGAATTCGACCGGCGTTGGTCGCTGTTTGCGCCAAGTTCCATCCTCCCAAGCCATCCGGTGACAGGACCGCCAAATCGGGATTGGAACTTGCGCCAGAAGCGAGAAGGACTTGCACACCCGAACCAGAACCGCGAACAGCGAGGTTGTCTCCATATCTGGTGCCCTGAAGGGCACCGTCAAAAATCACGGACGGAGTGGCCGATTCGTTCTCCCACCGATAAACTTTTGCCCCTTGGCCAGTATTTAAATTGGTGGCAAAGATCGAGCCGTCAGCGGCCGCTCCGATCATATTCAGGGGGAACGTGCCGCCACTGATGCCGGTGACATCAAGGGTGCCGATCGAGGCTCCGGTCATTCCATTCAAAACTTGAATGTTCACTCCGCCGGTTCGGCTGGCAACCAACACATTGCCCGTGGCGGGATTGACTGCCATTCCACGGGTTAAATTGTCATTTTGAAACCACGGCGTGTCACCGGCATTGACAGTCCACACCGCATCCGAAAGGGAAAACGATCCGTTCAGGGAGACCGTGCAAGGAAGAAGAAGGAGAGGCAGGAGTAATATCTTTTTTTTCATAAAAATGTTTGTTAAGATAAATAAATTTCCAAAAAATTTGGAATATGGTCATTCTTTGATGAAAACCTCGCTGCTGACAACACAAATTTTTGCCACTTTCAACGTTTTTGATGTTTTCGCAAAGTGTGGGGTTGAAAACGGTGTTGCCATGAAACCAGAGCCGGGAATCGTTCCGGCAGCGCGCTCGCGCGGAGATGCCGATTCCCCGTTTCAGGCGACCCGGGAAAACCGTTGTCACCTTTACGGGCTGAAGTGGAAAACAACCCAGGTTCGGCCCGCTTCCCGGGACGCGTTTTCCCTTGCCCCCGGCGCGGGCTCGGGGGATTCTTTTCGGGTGAAACGGACCGATTTCCGTTCCATCCGCCATGAATTCGCCGACGCCTGAGGAACGGGAAAAAGCCCGCCAAACCATCCGCCTGCTTTACATTTTGATGGCGGTTTTCATCCTGTTGCCGTTTGTTTTGTGGTTTTTGACCCGATGACGCCGGTCAGGATCCGCCGAGGTAGCGGCCCGCCTTTCGTCCATGAATAAAAACATCCTGACTCTTCGAATCCTTTTCCTCCTGCTCTGTCTTGCGGGCAGCTGGCTGGTTTCCGTGACGGTGGAGGAATGGTCCGGCCGGCAATGGCAAGTGCTTACCGTCGGCATGCTGCTGGGCGTTTTCGTGGTGCTGGTGGACATCTTTTTGAAGGGATTTTCCCTGCGCGGCATGACCGCCCTGACGTTCGGGCTGGCGGTCGGGGCGTTGATCGCGTTTCTAATCAGCTCCTCGCCCTTGCTGGAAGAGGGCGATCCGCAGGTGATTTTCCTGTCCCGCCTCGGACTTTTCGTCATTTGCACTTACCTCGGGGCGGTGATCGCCCTGCGGGGCAAAGACGAGTTTAACCTGGTCATTCCCTACGTTCGCTTTGTCCCGCACGGGGTGGACGTGCCGTTGGTGGTGGTGGACGCCGGATCGCTGATCGACGGGCGGGTGGCGCGCATCTGCGAAACCCGGTTTATCAGCTCCGCCCTCATCATCCCTCGTTTCGTGCTGACCCAGCTCCAGCGCACGGCCGAGTCGGAAGACCCGGTGCAAAAGGCCAAAGGGCGGCGGGGGTTGCTGATTATCAACCGGTTGAAGCAGATTAAAGATGTGGAGGTTCGGGTGGAGGAAAGTGAGTTGGGTAAAGGGCAGGACGCCGACGCCAAACTGTTGTTCATCGCCACTTCTCTCAAAGCCAAGCTGCTGACCACCGATTACAACTTGGCCAAGTTGGCGGAATTCCAGGGAATCACTTGGCTGAACATCCAGGATCTGGCCAAAGCGGTGGCGCCGGAATACGCGCCCGGGGAGACCCTCGTGGTCCAGTTGGTGAAGGCCGGGAAAGAGCCCGGGCAGGCGGTCGGTTTTCTCGGCGACGGCTGCATGGTGGTCGTCCCGGAGGCCGCCGATTACATCGACCGGGAAGTGGCTGTCGAAGTGATGAGCGTGATCCCCTCGGGTACTGGGAAAATGATTTTCGCCAAATTCATAGGGCAGGGAAACGGCTGAGAATTGCCCCGGCCGAGTTTACGCCAAGAGCCGCGGATCGAAGGCGAACAGCTTTCCTTGGTCCCATGCCAGCCGCGCAAAGGCGGGATGGACCGGATTCAGGATAAAATTGGGTTCGTCGGGGATGACCGCGCTGGGGACCCGCAACGCCGCGGACCGGGTTTCCCGCAGCCAATGATCGCCGAACCGCTGCGTCTGCTTCTGTATGGAGGGGGATGTGGCGGCCCGCAAAATGGCGGGATCTTTCACCACTTCGATCCAGTCAACGGGAAACTCCACTGAAAACAGGCGAAAGCGCACGGGTGGCGCGGGGCGGGGCAAGTGGACCAGCACTTCGAGGGCGGCCAGCGCGCGGCTGCACGCGGTGTAAACGGCGGGCAGGCCGGGGCTGTTCCAGCGACCGCCGAACCTGCGCGCCCCCGCGCCGTCGAACGGGTTCGCCGCCCGTGTCTCGCTCACAATCCGCCAAGCGACTGGCATCAGGTGAAGACGCCGTGTTCGATGCGACCCAGCAGGTTTTCGACCTCGCGGCCGCCTGCCTCCGTCTCGGCAAATTCCAAAGGCGTGGCAAAACCGAGGGCGCGGGCGGGCATCCGCAGCCAGTCGCGGGCAGCCGTGGAGTCCCCCAGAACCTCGCGCGCGCGGGCAAAAAGGCGGGCGAAACGCACCAGCCGGTCCGATTCAAGCGGGTCCAGGCGCTCGGTTTTGCGGCGGCGCACCAATGTGCTGCGCGACATCGCGAGGTGCTTGGCCAACTCCTCCGCGCTGATGCCGAACATGTCGCGCAAGGTTTCGAACTCCGCCATGGGCAAGCCCCGGCGAATGCGGGCAAGTATCTCGCCGGTCTCCAAGTCCCGGGCGGAGTCGGCATATTCATACACCACAGCGGGTTCTTCAACCCGGAGACCGTCTCGGCCGGGACGCTGTTTTTGTTTGGATTTCATTTGAACACTACTAAATGCTCCCTTGAGCCCGCCCGCAAGCTTTTTCGCCAATTTTCCCGGATTGGGCACGGGGCGGGGGCCCGCTTGTGTCTGTTGTCTTCCGGCTCTCCCAAATGCGTCTTCAGCCGCGGGTGGTGGTGCTGTCGTGGTGGTTGGAGGGGATTTCGCGGGTTTCGCTCGGGGGGAGCAGCACGTTTTTGTTTTCCAGAATGCAGAGCGAGTAGGAAAAGACGCCCTGCCGCAGAATCTCGGGCGGCAGGTATTTCAATTTCACCGCCATGCTGGTGGTGATGGGGCGGATAAGGGCGATGCGCCAGCCGCTCCGCAGCAAATCCTCGATTTCGTTTTTTTGTTCTTTGGAAACAATGTAAGCGCCCGACCCGTTGGTAAGGATGAACCCGCGCCGCTGTTTTTCCAACGGCACGGATACGGACCCATCTTCGCCGGATAGGTGATTGTCAGGGATTTTCTTCACCGGTGATTTCTTCCTGAACGGGGACAATGGCCAGGCGCAGGGCGGCGTCAGGCCGGAGGTGGCGGCGGGCGAGGGCGTTGATTTCCCCGACTGTGATGTTGTCAAAATCGTCGAGCATGGTTCGCGCCCAGTCCAGGCGCTGGGGAAATTCCCGCGAGCTGCCCACCACCGAATTCATCCAGTAGCCGTTGTCCCGCACGGTGTCGCGCAGGGAGGTGAGCACCGGGCGTCGGGCGCGTTCCAGCTCGTCTTCGTCAATTCCATCGTTCGCCAGGTCGGCGGCGATGGCGAGAACCGCCTCGGCCACCTCCTCCGTTTTGGCCGGATCGACCCCGACGATGGCGTTGAACAGGCCGTAACCGACGAACGTGTCGCTCGGTTGGCTGACGGCAAAGGGGCTGTAAGCCTCCCCCATCTCCTCGCGGATGCGGACGCGCATCCTGTCGCTGAAGGCCCGCGCGAGGATGGTGAGCCGGCGGGTGTTGCTCACGTCCCAGGCGTCGGTGGTCGGCCAGGTGACCACGGTGAAAGCCTGTGGAATGGTGGAGGGGAAAGTAAACACACGGCTTTCGGCATCCCGGGGAAAGGCGACCCGGCGCAGGGCCGGATCGACCGATTTCAGGTCCGCCCGCGGGGGCAGGGCGCCCAGCGTGGCGGCGGCGGCGGTGATGGCCGCCTCCTCGTCCAGTTCCCCCACCAGGGACACCTCCAGCCAGCCCCGGCCCAGCGGTTCCTCCAGCCAATCCGCCAGTTCCTCCAAGGTTCGTTCCATCAGGATTTCCTCCGGCGGGAGGCCGAAACGATGATCCCCGGAGGCGAGAAAGCGGGCCACGTCGTTTTGCAAAACCCCCTGGGCGGTGTGCCGGGCGCGCAGGTATTGTTCGCGGAACCCGCGCCTCGCCTGGCGCAAGGCTTCGGGCCGGTATCCCGGGTCGGTGAGAAAGGCGGCGGCCAGTTGCAACTGCAAGAGCAGGTCATCGGGGGTGGTGTTGCCGTTGAATTCAAAGGCGTCCCCCCCGACCGTGAAACGGAAGCCGACGTTGCGGCCCGCCAGGATCCGGCGCAGCTCGTCCGCGCTGTGTTCCCCGAGTCCACCGGCCGTGAAGGCGGCCCCGGCGAGGACGCCCAGCCCCTCCAGCCGGGCCGGTTCGGTTAGCCGTCCGGCCCCGACGCGCAGCCGGGCGCGGATGGTGTTCGCTTCGAAATCGGTCGTTTTCAGGTTCAGGCGCGTTCCGTTGGCGAAGCGGATTTGGCGGATGGCGAGATCCTCCACAAACCGGTCTTCGACGATTTCCCCCGCGGGTCCGAAATCGGTGTAGGCGAATGCCGTTTCGACCATTTCCGCCGGCGGCTCCACCGCTTCCGCGTTCGCCTGTTCAAAAACCGCGAGAATGGTCTCTTCGGCGTCGTCCAACTCCAGATTGCCGGTTAGAAACAGGAAACGCCCTTCCGGCGCCCAGAGTTCCCGCAGCGCGCGCAGGCAATCCTCCACCGTCATCGCATCGATGGCCGGGAGCATCAGGTCGCGCTCGTCTTCCGGATGCGTGAACACGCTGTTGTTGGCCAGGGAGCCGATGATGCCCTCCGCCAATGACGGGGAGCGGCGCGTCCCGGCCCGGCGGGCCTGTTCTTCCAAATCGTTGGCCAAATCCGCGCGGATTTCGCGCAGCTCGGCGGCTTGAAATCCGTGTTCCAAGGCGCGGCGCAGCTCGTGCTCGGCCAGCCGGAGCGCCTCCTTCCAATCCGCGGGCTCCCCGGTCAGCTCGATCCCGGCCACGGTGGCGAAATTGAATAGTTCGTAGGCTTGGGCCGAGCCGCGGGAGAAGGGCGCGCCGTCTTTCTTGGAGAGGGTGTCGAGGCGCCGGGTCAGCATTTGCAGGGCGGCCGACCGGTGCAGCCGTTCGATGCGCGCGGCGGCGGTGTCCGGTTCAGGCTCATACGGCGAAACCGCGTGAATAACCACGCGGGTGGCGGGCGCCTCGCTTTCGCTGTGCAACATCGCGCGGGTGCCATTGGCCGCCACCCGTCCCAAATCCGGTTCTTCCGGTTCGGGGGCGCGGGCTTCAAAATCGGCGAAATGCCGCTCCACCAACTCGCGGACCTCGGCCGGGTCCGTTTCCCCGACGATGACGAGGGTGGTGCGTCCGGGGCGGTACCACGCGTCAAAAAAATCGACCAAATCCTGGCGGGTGGCGGTTTCCAGCACCTCGCGCGTGCCGATGGGAAATCGGTTTGGAATGAGTGATTCCGGGAGCAGAAACGCGAATTGGGCGAGCGCGGTTCGGTAACCGACCGAGTCGCGGGAGCGTTTTTCCGACAAAATCACCCCCCGCTCGCTCTCGACTTCCTCTTCATCGATCAACATCCGTCCGGCGTAGTCGCGCAACACCAGCAGCCCTTCGTCGAGGGAGTCGCGGTCGGTTTCCGGCAGTTCAATCATGTAAACCGTGCGGTTGAAGCTGGTGTAGGCGTTGGTGTCCGCGCCGAAACTCATGCCGAGCCGCTGAAAATATTCCACCAAGGTGCCGGCCGCGAAGTTCTCGGTGCCGTTGAAGGCCATGTGTTCCAAAAAGTGCGCGAGCCCCCGTTGGCGGTCGGTTTCGTGGAGCGATCCGGCGTCCACGTAAAGGCGGAGGCTGACGCGGTCCCGCGGTTCCCGGTTGGGCAACACCACCAGGCGCACGCCATTGTCGAGCTGTTCCCAGGCCACCGACGGATCGGGCGGGAGGTCGCTCTCCAGGTGAGGCCACCCGTGGGCGGTCGTTGGCAGGGTCGGCAGGGCGAGGGCCGGAATCAGAAAAAAGGCGAAAATGAATCGTGTCATGACAGGCTGTCGAAGGGAAAGCCGGGGCCCGCGGTTGTTCCGGAAAAATCGCATACCCGGCACCTTGCCTCATCCCCGCCGAATGGCAAGAACAGGGTTGCGGTTCCCACCCCTTCAACCCCGAACGGAGCATGCTTGCTTTTTGGCCGGAAACATCCTATCTTTCCAACAAATGGTTTCCTCGACCAAACATGAAACGCTCATCGCGCCGGAATCGGATGACGCCTCGCTGAAAGAATGCCTGGCCCGGAGCGTGATTGTTTCCCACCGGCGCAAGCTCGAGTGGCTGACCCACATTCCGGAGTTCGAGGAGTTGTTTGCCCAGGGCCTGGACATTCTCGAATTGCCCGGCCCCCGTCAGGGTATCGGGCTGCGTCCGTCCATCAATGCGCTTTTGTTGGAAAACAAGGTGGCTCTGGTCCGCTGGGCGTTCAGCCAATACCGCCACCTTTTCCCCGCCGCCCTGGTGGACAAAATCAGCCGGGATTTTGGCTTGGAAGGATACAGCCAGATGGAGTTGGACGACCATTTGACGCCCTCGCAATGGACCGTTTTTCAGGAAAACTTTCTGTTCGCCCTCAGCCGCGATCACCGTCGTTACAAACACGCCCAGGCCCTCCTCTTCCAAGCTTACCACCATGTGGTTGAGCACACCGTCAACCGCGTGGTGTTCGACGCCGCCAAACGAAAAGACTGCATGCAGGAGGGCGCGCTCGCCCTGTTGCACGCCATCGACAAAGTGGACGATTCACAGACTTCCCTGGCCGCCTACGCCAAGACTTGGATCAAGCGGCAGGTGAAAAATTATTTGATGGGCGAACGGTTTCCCGTGCATGTTCCCATCAATCTCGCTTCCAAAACCCTTCGCCAGGAAAGTGATGGCGTTGGCGAAGCTCCCGGCGGGGCTCCTTCCCAGAGCCGTCCGGCCACGGAACTAGAGCGCCGCACCGCCCGCATCATGGAAGAGTTGCGGCAGCCCGGCATTTCCCTGGACGATTCCCGCGGCGACACCGCCCCGCTGGCGGATCAGTTGGCCGATGAATCCGAAGAAGGTCCCCGCAGGCTGGCCACGCGCCGCGACCTTCACGAACTGGTGGGCTCCCTCATCGCCACCCTGACCGACAAACAACGGGAGGTGCTGGAATTGCGTTTCGGCCTCAACGGCCGTGGAGAGGGGAAAACCTTGAATGAAATTTCCCGTGAAATCGGCATCAGCCACCAGCAGGTGAGCATGCGGGAGAAACGCGCGCTGCAAAAGCTCGAAGATATCCTTTCTCCCTATCTCGCCGAAATTCACACCGTGAAAAGTTGATGACTTTTCTCCGCCTCCATTTCCACCTAAACCCCGCCCGGCGGAACCGCCGCCCCAACTCAAACCGGCCATTGTTTTGAAACACGGCTATCTTGGAGGAAGTTTTGACCCGATCCACCACGGCCATCTCATCGCGGCCCGCGACGCCCTCGAACAGCTCGGCTTGGAAAGCGTCGTGTTTTTGCCCGCCGCCAACGCCCCCCTCAAAGCCCGCGCGCCGCAAGCTTCGGCGGCGGACCGCCTCGCCATGATCCAGCTCGCCATCGCCGATTCCCCGGGGTTGCGGGCATCCGACATGGAAATACGCCGCGGCGGCACCAGCTACACCCACGAAACCGTGGCGGCGCTCCGCGAACGCCATCCCGAGGCGGAACCGGTCTGGATCATCGGGGAAGATCACTTGGCCACCCTGCCGGATTGGCGCCGGGCGGAAGAATTGGTCAACCAAGCCGCCTTCGCCTGCCTGCGGCGCCCGGGCAGCCGTCCCGCCGTTCCCACCGACCGGCTGCCGGGCCTGCGCCTGCGTTTGATCGACGCGCACCAAGTACAAATCAGCTCCACCGAAATCCGCGCCCGCCTGCGCGAAAACCGCTGCTGCCGTTATTTTCTTCCTGACAGCGTTCTCAACTTCATCAATGAAAGGAAGCTCTATCAGACCGCATGAACGAACACCATAACTGGGCAAATGACCCAAAACTCAGAATCGTCGGCCTTTGCTGCCAGGCACTGGACGACAAAAAAGCCGAAAACCTACGCATCCTGGATGTGAGCCGGTTTTCCTCCATCACCGACTACTTCATCATTGCCAACGGAAATTCGGAACCCCACCTCCGCGCCCTCACCCATGAGGCGGAGCGCGTTTTGAAAGAGGAACACCAATCCGTCCTCGGCCGGGAGTTGAATCCCGCCAGCGGGTGGACCGTTCTCGATGCCCACGACGTGATCGTGCATCTCTTTCTGCCCGAAACCCGGGATATTTACCGCCTCGACTCCCTTTGGAAAGACGGGGAAGAGATACAACCGGCCGCCTTTCTCAGCTTGGCGGAACCGGTCGGCCTGCAGCGCGGACATTGATCGAAAAACCTGGCCGGCGCCAAGCGTATCCGCAACGCGGATGCGGGTGCCCGTCTCACGCGCCCCGGTATGACGTGGCAAGAGCGGAGCCGTCTCGAACTCCGCCCTCCGTCCTCAGCCGGTTTCCGGTTTCAAACTTCAGGTTTCAAGTTTCAGATTTCATCCCTTTCTGGCGTTTTCCCTTGCGGCGGGGAAGGTTGGGGGCATGATCGGGTTCAATCGGGATGCCCGTCGTCCCGCCTCACGTTACTTCTCCACCCGGTTTTCCGCCCAGCGCGGAGAAGTGACGGGGCGAAGCCTTGCCGGAAATCGGGACTTCGACGAAAAAACGGAGCCCGGACTTTCCAGTCCGGATAAACGGGCCGCCCCGGGAGCGTCGTGCTTCAGCCGACGGACCGTTGCGCCGGCGCATCCGCAAAACCCGGAACCCGCCTTAAAATGGAGGGACGACCTCCCGCCTTTGCGGCGTGGCATGCAGTGTCGTCCGCCCTCCCGGCAAGCCAACCCACCGCAAACGGACCGGACGGAGCCGGTCCCTCCACAAACCATTCAGGGTCAACTTCTGGAGACGACCTCCCGCCTTGGCGGCGTGGCATGCCGTGTCGTCCGCCCCCGGCGCAACCGCACACTCCGGAATTCGCCTGCCAGGCGCTCCTTGGAAACAACGCATTCGCGCCGCTTACATAAGACGACCTCCGCGAGACCCTGACATTGAAAGTTGGGCATGACAACCTCTGGTCTTCCGCCGCCCTGCAAGAGCCTTGAACCTCCGCCCTGCTTCCCCCTGGGAACGCCGGTCTCCAGACCGGCTCTTCACCCGATGGATACATCTTCCGTTTTCATTCCTGGTTTTTGAAGCCGCGAAAAAGCGCGCAAACCCGGGTTCAATTTGCGAAACGTTTCAGTGTTTCACCGTTTCAGAAAGTCTCCACGCTCAAACCGCGCTTTTCAACGGCGTCGGCAGCGCCTGCCCGGGCTTTTGAATCACGTGCAGGTAAAT
>PXDN01000296.1 GCA_003566375.1 Opitutia bacterium | reverse complement strand
TGAGAGCGCCGCCCGACTTTTCCAAAATGGTCCCGATGATCGTCCCCGCGATGATCACCAAACCGATGTAGCCCATAATGGCGCCGAATCCGCCGTTGATGGCCGCCACCAAATCGGCCATTGGCATGCGCGCCAGCAAGCCGACGAAAAAGGCCGCCGCCAGCAACGCGGCAAACGGGTGCAAGCGAAGTTTGGCGGTGGCCAAAATAATGAGCCCAATCGCCAGCAGGAGAATGGCAATCAGCCAGGGTCCTTGGATCATAACGGATTTTCGGGTTGCGGGTTTTTTAATCGAGACCCGCGCATCTTGGGCGAAAAGGCCGAAGATGGATAGAAAAAAACGCTTTCCAAAAACGGACGGAAGAGATTACGGGTCCGCAGGAGTAACGCGGACAGGATGGCAGTGACGCGGTGAAAGAGGTGTTTGCCTTGACGGGCTCGGTCCTTTGAGATTCCGGTTAGAAAGGGTACCCCCTGAGGACGGAAATAATATGACGGAAACAATGCGACGGGTCGGGATAATCGGGGCCGGGAACATGGGAACGGCTCTCGCTCACCTGTTGGCGAACAACGGAGCGGACGTGGTTCTTTGGGATCATTTTTCGGAAGTGGTCGAAGAGATCAATGCGGTGCACACCAACTCGCGTTACCTCCCCCATATTACCCTTCCGCCTTCCGTACGGGCGGTCCGCGACAGGGCCGCTTGCGTGCGCGACGCAGACTTGATCGTCCTTGCCGTGCCATCCCCTTTTGTCCGGGCGGCCATGAACGGACTTGCCCCGCACTTTCGACGGAAAGCTTTCGTGCTCAACACGGTCAAAGGAATCGACCCGGAGTCGCACCGTCCGATTTTTGAATCGATCCAAAACGAAATCCCGGACCATCATCATTGCTTATTGGCCGGTCCGGCGATCGCCAACGAGTTTTCGCGCGGCGGGACTACGGCTGTGGTCATTGCCTCCGGGAACCCTGATGCGGCGGAGGAGGCAGCCTCCCACTTGGAGAGCGAAACCTTTCGGGTAGCAACAACCGACGACGTGACCGGAGCCGCCTTGGGTGGGCTGTTGAAAAACTGCTATGCGCTCTTGTTCGGTTATTTGGATGCGGCGGTAAACGTCGGCAGAAACTTCGAAGCGGCGTTGTTGACAGCTGCCACCCGGGAAATGGCCGACTTGGGAGAGGCGCTCGGGGGACGTCGGGACACCTTCTTCGGCCTAGCGGGAATTGGAGACTTGGCGGCAACCGCCTTCTCCCGCGACAGCCACAACCGCAAATGCGGCAGGCTACTCGGAACCGGTATGACGTTGGCCGAAGTCCGGAAGGCAATGTCGGTCCTGCCCGAAGGCGTCCGCACGGTGACACCGGTCGTCGCCTGGGCGAAGGAGCATCGCGTCCCCCTTCCCATCGGAACGTTCGCGAAGAAAATAATCGCTGGCGGGAAAGTGGAAATTAGCCACCTCATCCAGGCTCTCGCATAGGGATTGGGTTGGTTCCTGAAATTCACAGGACAACAAGGGCTCGAAAAAAGTGGGTGTCCGGAAAATCCGCTTTTTTCACGACAAACAGAGCTGTTCCCCTACAGCGCCAAAGAGATGATTCCGGCAACGGCTCCGTAGAGCAGAACGGACACAAATGTCTTGCGGAGAATTTCGCTTTCTTTCCGTTGGAGTCCGACGACGGAGCACACCGCTACGATGTTGTGGATGCAGATCATATTTCCCATCGCGCCGCCGACCGATTGCAGGCTGAGGATCGTCGTATGAGAGAGGCCGAGTTCCTGAGCGGTGGCGTATTGGATTCCGCCGAAGGTGAGATTGGAGACGGTGTTCGAACCGGAAAAGAAGGATCCCAAAGCACCCAGATAGACCGCCGCGAACTGCCATGCCCCGCCCGCGGCATGGGCCAATCCCTGCCCGAGGGTATTCGCCGCGGACTGATCGCCGCCCGCGGTCAAAAGTTTGACCAGAACCAAGGCCCCGATAAAGGCGCCGATCGGTTGAAAGACGCGGTGCAGCGACCCTTGCCAAACCTCGCGCACGCCACGCGAAGGAGTGCGAAACAGGAGGAATGAAAGGGTGGAAATCAGGAAAAAAGGCAGGACCGATGGCACGTAGAGTATCGCATGCGCCCAGCTCATTTCGGTGCCAAAAATATTTCGCCAACCAACGACCAGCGAGAAACTGAGGTGGAGTTCACCAAGTCCGCCGAGGCGGATGTCGATGGCCGGCGTCCCTGCGGTCAACCAGGATCGTAGCCCGATCATGTCCAATCGGGTTATGAGCAGAACGAGGACCGTGCCCCACAGGGGAAACGTGGCCTTGAGCAGACGAATTGGTCCGATGCCGTGGCTCCGCTCCACAGGTGCGCTGGCTTTCAGGCCGATTCCGTGGCGTGCCGCGCTGACGCCGACAATCAAAGCGCATAGGCCGCCGGCTATGGCCGGAAATTCGACACTAAACCAGGCGGTCAGCAAATAGCCCGCCATGGTGGCACCGACGACAAGTGCGACAAAACCAATGTTTTCGCGTATTTCACTCCATGGCACAACCATACGGAGAGCTAGCAGCGGGATGAACAGGGCGGCGCCGGCATGCATCAAAGCGCTTTTAAAGCCAATTTCGCGCAATTCTTCTTCCGAGAGGCCCAGTTCACCCAGTCCAAACCAGGTCGGCATTCCCACCGCGCCAAACGAAACCGGAACCGTGTTCATCATAAGGCAGAGCACCACCACCGGCAGAGGCGCGAAGCCCAGACCGACCAGCAGCGGCGCGGCCAGGGCGGCGGGCGTGCCGAAGCCGCTGACGCCTTCGACCAGAAATGAAAAAGCCCAGCCCACGATGACCAACTGGGCGACCTTGTTGGAGGTAATACCATTGAGCCATTCGCGCACGGTCCCCATGGCTCCGGTACGTTCCATTGTTTTAAAGAGAAGAACCGCACCCAGCACGATGGAGATGGGCGTCAGCGCGGTCAATACCCCTTCGACGACGGCGGCATGGACCAGCACCGGATTGAGCCTGAAATAAACAAGCAGAATTCCGTAAAGCAGCAACGCTGCCAGTGGCAGGGCGCGATTCGACGCCATACCGTTTCTTTTTGTCATCCAATAGACAAGAAGACCGATCGGTAATCCCGCGAAAATGAAATCAATGACACCCATCCACTTTTTTTCCGTTGACTCAGACCATAACGCACCCTTTCACGTGCATTTGTTCGGAGCAAGTAGTGAAAAAGGCTCAAATCTTCAATTAGAGTGAGCCGAAAAGTTGGCACGAAACTGCACAAAGTCAGATGAGGGGGAGCAGAGTCAGATGAGGGGGTCAGGGCTAGCCAAATGGTAGTGGTTGCTCATCACAACGTAAGCGTGCAAACGCCAATGGTAACGTTCTCAACTCTCATACAGCTTCTCACGAAACTCCTCTCCCGTGCGCCCCAACGTGAACAAATCCTGCCGGTAGTTG
>PXDN01000321.1 GCA_003566375.1 Opitutia bacterium | reverse complement strand
GGCGGTTTCAAACGTCCATTGCATGCGGTATGCAAGGGGGAGCGCCGTGCTTCAGACGGCGAATTGCGGTGTTTGCCAACGGTCCGGACGGAGACGATCCCTTCGGGATATTGTTTCCGAATGGCTTGTGGAGGGCCACCTCCCTGCCCAGCCGGGTAGGTGCTCCTGTGCCCGGCGTTCCCTACTTTCCTCATTTTGGAGCTCAGGGATACGCGGACCGCAGGGGCTTCCGCCAATCCGGTCGGGCCGTGCCAGCGAGAGGGTTTGCCATGCGCGGTTGCTTCCCTTTGAAATGGGCGATGCGGGCGCGCCGTGTTTTTTCCCCGCGGAAACCAATCATGAAGTCAAGAGCCGCAAAAGCCACCGCCCAAACCGCGTTTCCCGAAACGTCTCCCCCGCCGGAGGAGGCCGTGTTGTGGTGCCGGGATGTTTGTCGGTCGCTCGGCGCGGAGGAAGGCCGGGTGGAGGTGCTGCGGGGGGTATCGCTCATGCTGAAGCGGGGCCAAAGCCAAGCCGTGGCGGGGCCGTCCGGGTGCGGGAAGAGCACCTTGTTGTATCTGCTCGGCCTGCTCGACCGGCCGGACTCCGGAGAGGTTTACCTGCAAGGCCGCGCCATGGGCGGGGTTTCGGACGCCGGGCGCACGCGGGCGCGGTGCGGGAGCATCGGCTTTGTGTTTCAATTCCATTTTCTGCTCGCCGAATTCACCGCCCTCGAAAACGTGACCCTGCCCATGCTGCGCCTCGGGCGTTATCCGGAGAGGGAATGCCGGGAACGGGCGGCGGCTTTGCTGGAAAAAGTCGGCCTGGCAGACAAATCCTCCCGGCTGGCAAACCACCTTTCGGGCGGAGAGCGGCAGCGGGTGGCCATCGCGCGCGCCCTGGCCAACGATCCGGCGCTGTTGCTGGCCGACGAGCCAACGGGCAACCTGGATGAAACCAACGCCGCCAAGGTGGTCGATTTGTTGCTGGGCATTGCGGGGGGTGAGGAGCGGGCGGTGCTCCTGGTCACCCACAACGCGGCCATCGCCGCCCGTTGCGGCGGGTGCTGGACCATGCGCGGGGGAAAAATTGTATGACAGCCAACAACCGCATCGCCCGTTTGTTGGAGGCTTACAAGAAACGTCCGCCGGAAAAGGCGGAGCAATCGCTGGCGGCGTTTGCGGCCGAGCGGGATCCGCACTTGTTTGCCCACCATCCGGAGGGACCGGCCTTTCGGGAGCATGTGTGGATGTTGGGCGGCCTCTATTTTTGCAAGGGGTGTGTCATGACCTTTGCCGGCATGGTGGCCGGCGGGGCGCTTTTTCTCGTTTACCCATGGCTGCGTCATGTGACCGACGCGCAGGCCGGGCTGGCGTTCACCGCCCTGCTGGCACCCTCGGTGCTGACCGCCCTGTTGGAGCCGCCGCGCCCGTTCCGGCATGCCGCCCGGTTTTTGTTGGGGGTGCTCATGGTGTCGGCCTTCCTGTTTTTGTTCGTGACCGACTCCTGGCTGGTGCGGGCGGTGATCGTGGCGGTCTATTTCGGCGCCCGCATTCCCCTGGAGAAAAAACGCAACCGGCTGAACCGGGATTTGTCTTCCGGGGAACGGCGATGACCGGTTTTTTCTTTCGCCACGGCGGTGGGGTTTGCCAACCTCAGGGACGATGCGGCAACCCGTGACAGTATGGCGCCTTGTGGATGGCAAACGCGGACATGAAAACCAAACCCGCGGGCTGTGCGCCGCGCTGGCCGCGAGAATTCCCTGCCGGGAGGAAACGATTCCGGTGGAGCGGTTTCGGCCCGCGTTTTGGCGTTGCCTGGCAAACCGCTTGCCGTCCGGTGTTTTGCCCGATGCCGCTCCCGCGCTGGTACTCGGCGCGGGCCGGGCCACGCACTGGCCGTTGCTGCTGCTGCGCCGGCGGTTTCGCGTGTCGGCGGTGGTGTTGATGAACCCGGCTCCGTGGTTGCGGCCGTTTTTCGATCTCTGCCTGGTTCCCGAGCATGACGCCGCCAAGGGCCGGAACGTGGTATCCACCATCGGTGCCCTGCACGCGGTGCGGCCCGGCGGTGACCACGATCCCAAGCGGGGCCTGTTTCTTATCGGCGGTCCCTCCGCCCACCACGACTGGGACGGCGGGGCGTTGGCCGCCCGCGTCGCCGCCATCGCCGACGTATTTCCCGGCGTGGCGTGGAAGTTGACCACCTCCCGCCGCACCCCCTCCGAAACCACGCGGGCTTTGCGGGAGCTGAACCGGAAGAATCTGACCGTGGTGCCGGCGGAGGAAACGGGGGCGGATTGGGTGCCGACCGAGGTGGCGGCGAGTGGAGTCGCCTGGGTGACGGAGGACAGCGTGTCCATGGTGTATGAGGCGCTGACCTCGGGTACGGCGGCGGGGGTGTTGCCGGTGCCCCGGAAACGCGGGGATTCCCGAGTGATTCGCGGGGTGGAAAGATTGGCGCAACAACGGCTGGTCACGGTCTTCGATCCGGCCGATCCCGGTCGGCGGCCCGGGACGCCCGCCCGAACCTTTGACGAAGCCGGGCGCTGCGCCGACATGCTGGTGGAACGGTTTTTGGCCGGTGGCCGTGTTCCGCCGGAGACCGGTTTGCAAAAGAAGGAGGCCGACTCGTGAAGGTTCTGCAAATCCTCCCGGAGTTGAACGCGGGCGGCGTGGAGCGCGGCACGCTGGAAGTGGCCGCGCATTTGGTTCGGGAGGGTCACGAAGCCTGGGTGGTATCGAACGGCGGACGTTTGGTGGAAGAGTTGGAGGCGTACGGCGCCCGTCACGTGGCCATGCCGGTGCACCGCAAATCCCCGTGGACCTTGCTGCAGGTTGCCCGGCTGCGAAAACGGCTGCGGGAAATCCGTCCCGATATTCTGCACATCCGCTCGCGCGTCCCCGGCTGGGTGGCTTGGCTGGCCTGGCGGGGCTTGGAGCCGGAAACCCGGCCGCGCCTGGTCTCCACCGTGCACGGGTTTTACTCGGTGAACACTTACTCCGCCGTCATGACCAAAGGCGAGCGGGTGATCTGCGTCTCCAACAGCGTCCGGGATTACGTGCGGCAAAACTATCCGGGGGTGATTGAGGATCGCATTCGGGTGATTCACCGCGGTGTGAATCCCGATCATTTTCCGTTTGGCTTTAAACCAGACCCAAAATGGCTGGATCGTTGGCATGAGGATTTTCCGCTGCTCAAGGGCAAGCGGGTGATTACTCTTCCCGCTCGAATAACGCGTTGGAAAGGAGGGATTGAATTCGTCTCCGTTATCGCTGGTTTATTGGATAAAGGGCACCCGGTTTGTGGGCTCATTGTTGGGGAACCGCATCCGCGGAAGAAGGATTACCACCGGGAACTCCTTCGGACCATTTCCAAAGCAGGACTGGAAGAGAAAATTTTCCTGCCGGGACATCGATCGGATCTACGCGAGATTATGGCGGTGTCCGATGTGGTGGTTTCACTGAGTTCGGACCCCGAAGCATTTGGCCGCGTTTCTTTGGAGGCACTCTCCCTGGGCCGACCCGTGGCGGCTTTTGACCATGGAGGCGTGGGAGAACAACTTGCCGAGCTTCTTCCTGAAGGGGGTGTTCCCGCGGGAAATGTCCATGCGATGATTGACCTGATGGATTCATGGCTGTCGGGAAGTCTTCCCCTGCCCGCACGGGAGAATCCTTTCACCCTCGAACGCATGGTGAGCCAAACCCTGGCCACCTACGAAGACCTGTGGATGGATAAGGACGAAACCAAAGTTTCGTAGCGGATTTTTCCTGCCATAGATATCCAAAGCCGGTTCTCGATGGATTTGGAAATGCAAGGTCAACTCTTCGGGATTTCCACCCCGTGCGGGAAACTGATTCCGGACAAGCAAGCATACACATCCAGAACCGCGTCAACCATGGCCTCCAGGTCGAGTTCCCGGTCAGCTCGGATGAAAACCGGTTCCATGCGTTTGCGGTAGCCCTCCAAATCCGCCATGGCCGGGCCGATGACACCGGTCAGGCCGTCGACCGTCACGCCATTGCAAAGCTGTTCGGGGGTAAGCAATTCCGGGGCGAACCCGACTTTGGTGGAAACCACGGGACAGCGATGGCGCAACGCCTCGGACAAAGTGTAGGGCCCGCCTTCGCGGCGGCTGGAGATCACAAACAGATCGGCCAGGAACATCAACCCGAGAACGGTTTCGCTCGGGAGGAAACCTGGCATCCAGACCCGGTTTTCCAATTTCGTTGCCCGGATGATCGCTTGCAGCTTCGCTTTTTCCGGGCCGTCTCCCGCCAGCCACAGAAAGGCGTCCGGCAGTTCCGCGAGCGCTTCCAGCAACAGATCGAAGCCTTTGGCCGGAACAAAACGACCGGCGGCATAGAGGAGCCTGCCACCGTTCTCCCGGAAAGGGGGATTCAACGCTTCCGCCTTCTTACGGTGCCCGATATCGGGAGGCGCCACCGCGTTGCGAATGACGGTGGCGGAGATGCCGCCAAGGGATTCGGCCACCACGCCGCTTGCGGCGATCACGCGGTCAAATCGACCGAACATCGACTGGTTTTTTTTCATGTTTTGCACGGTGGCCACCGAGGGGATACGAAGGCGGTTGGCCACCGGCCCGGCCGCGGCGGCGGCCTTGTTGGCGTGCGCGTGCACGAGATCCGGCTTGAGATCACGGAGAACCCGCGCCAACTCCCAGCGCAACCGCGGATCCCAGCGCGGCCGGTCCAAACGAACCGGCACGACGGGAACCCCCGCGGTAAAATGGGGGGCGAGCGAAGCCGTGGTGACCACCCGCGCGTCGAGGCCCCGCGCCGCCTGGGCCGCCGCCAAATCGATCACGTGCTTTTCCAAGCCGCCCACGACCCCCCCGCCCGCCAAGAGATGGACAATTCTCATACCCGGAAACAAACGCGGCACGGGTAATTCCCGCAAGGCGGAATTAACTGGACGGTCACCGCCGGGTATTGGAATGTTTCATAATCCGGTTCATCCAATTCATGCCCGATTCGGAACAAATTCTTGTCATCAAACTCGGCGCCTTGGGAGATATTTTTCTCGCGCTCGACGCGTTCCAAGCCATCCGCCGCCACCATCCGGCCGCCCGCGTCACCCTGCTGACCCGCCGTCCCCACGTTTCCCTCACGCGCCTGATGCCGTGGTTTGACGAGGTGTGGGAGGACCCCGCCCCCAGACCATGGCAGATTCCGACTCTGCTTCGCTGGCGGTCCCGGCTTACAGAGAGGTCATGGACCCATGTTTACGATCTCCAAGCCAATGACCGAACCAATGGCTATTTTCGGCTGATGGGCGCCGCCCGCCGGGGAATTGTTTGGATGGGCGCGGCACCGGGATGCAGTCATCCGCGGCCCCCGGACCTGTTGAAAGGGATTTCCGCCAAAGAGCGTTTTACCCGCCAACTCGCCTTGGCGGGAATTCCTTTGGTGGAATCGGCGGATTTGGATTGGCTCAAGGTTTCGGTGGACCATCTGGGCATTAACGGGAAGTTCGTTTTGCTAATTCCCGGCTGCGCTCCGCACCGTCCTTACAAGCGGTGGTCGGCGGGATCCTACGGCGCGGTGGCCCGCCTTTTCCTGGAGGATGGAACGGGAGTCGGCATCATCGGCACCGAAGCCGAACGGGAGGCTGTGGACACGATTCTGCGGGAGGCCCCCGGCTGCCTGGATCTGTGTGGAAAAACCTCGATCCAGGAACTCGCTTCCCTCGCCATGCGGGCCGAAGCCGTGATCGGAAACGACACCGGCCCGGTCCACATCGCCGGCGCGGTGGGCGCGCCAACCCTGGTTTTGATGTCGGGGCACAGCAACCCCAAGACCATGCTGCCGCAAGGGCCGCGGGTCGATTTTCGGCAAAAGGAAAACCTGGCCGACCTTCCGCCGGAAGAAGTCTTGCGGGCGGCCCGCGGGCTGACCGGAGGGAAATAGGTTTGTCCGCGTAAGCCAGGCTACCCGGCCCGGTCGGCGGCGAGCCAGTCGGCCAAGGGTTCGGCCAAAGCTTGGCGGGAGTGCCGGGCGGCGTAGCCGTTCCAGTCGGGATTAGGCAGGACGGCTTTGCGATTGCGCGGGTCGATCAAGGATTGCAGCGCTTCGGCCACGGCGGCTGAATTCCGCCAATCAGCGCAAAGTCCCATGCGGTGTCTGGCGGTCCTGAGACCGGTCAGGGTGCCCTCGGCGGCCAAAACCGGTTTGTGGAAAATGGCGGCCTTGGTCAGCAGGTTGGCGCTGTGGGGGTTGTTTGGATACAAAACCCAAACTACTTCGCAGGTTCGAAGTAGCGCGTTGAGATGGCCTTCCCGCAAATGGCCCGGCAAAAAAAGGGCCCGGTCAGGCCGTTGCTTGGCCCGTTCGATCATGGCCCATTCCTCCGGCGTGTGTGAGCCCCGCGGGAGATCCCCGGCGAAAAGAAAGAAGGCGTCCACCTCCGGGTGTTCGACCACGATCCGGGCCATCAGGGCGGTGCCTTTATTGGGCCGCAGGTGCCCAAGCAACCCGACCACCGGCTTGTCCGGCGGATAACCGGGAGGAGGTCGCCAGTTTGGATCGACGGTGGCGTCGGTGAAATCCGGCACCACCGACACCGGTTTTCGCGAATGGGCGGCCACCGCGGCGGCCATGCTCTCGTCGGGAAGAAAAATCCTCTCCAAGGCGGGATGGCGCAGGGCCGCAGTCACCGCGGCGGCGCGTTTGCCTTGCGGTTTGCCACCTCCGGCATGGAAAACTCCCGAGTGAATATAGATCGCGGCGCAGGGAAGGTTCAGGTTTGAGAAAAGCCGACAAACAGTGGGAGTGTGGTTTTCATACAGGCACCCCAGCAGAAATCTTTGGCAGTGAATGCCATACCGGTTTTCCGCGTCCCGCAGGGTCCGAACCAGCAAGCCGACATAAGCCCGGCGGGCCAGCCATGGCGTGATCCAGCGGCGGCGCTTTATCCAGTCATAGGACGGGATGGAAACGGCTCGGCAGCCGGATTGTCGGTTGAGTTCATCCAGCGCCCGGCCTTCCGCCGTCATGACCAGGACGCGGGCACCCAATGCCGCAAGGTTGGCGCTGTAATTGAGCAGGTAGGTGCCGTGGTGCCCCCCCTCGTTCCAATCTATGATGGCCACGGTTTCGCTCATCTGGAGAACCAATCCAAGGTGGCCTGAAACGGGTGGACTTTCCGGAACTTGCGCCGACCGTGTATCCGGGTGCCGGGCGGCGTTTGCGCCCGCGGCTGGTGCAGGCCCGGCAGCAGGCCGGCCAGTTGGGCGAAAGTCGAGTAGCGGTGGAGAACGCGGTGGCGCGACTCGATGATGGCAGACAGGCGCTGCTCATACGGGTTGTCGGCAAAAACTTGGCGGACGGTTTCAACAGCGGTATCCGCATCCCTGATGTCCAGGCGGATGAAGCTTTCAGGCGGGAAATAATCTTCGGGATTGGTGCATCCGAAATAGAGGGGCAGGCAATGGCCGAGAAAGGCGTCGGCCAGCTTCTCCGTCCAGTGGTGCTGACAGGAGTGGTTTTCGATGGCCAAGTGATACCGGTAGGGATCGAGGGCGTCGGCCTTGTCGCGCAGTTCTCCCATGCCGTAGCCGAAAATGTCCAACTCCGGAACCGCCTCCTTTACCCGCCGGGTAAAGGCCAGCCGCCGCGAGTGGAGGGTGTGGTTCATCGCCTTGGCGGAGCAAACAGTGGAGAGCGGTTTGGGTTTCGGAGGTGGTTTGGCGGCGGCCAGCGCGTCAAATGAACCGCGGTCGCCGGTGCCGCCGTAATACCAAAGCAGGCCGGCTTGGCGGCGAATGACGCCGGGGTGGTCGAGCGCCTCCGGCTCCTGGCTGGTCAACACGTGGCCAAACTGCCGCAGGTAGCGGGGACCGTAGCGGGTGATGGATGAGGGCTCGCCGGTTATGAGCAGGGTGTTTTCGCGCGGGCAGGCCAGTTGCTCCTCCGGTTTGTCCCGCGGAAGGTCGTCATAGACCACCAACCAGTCGTATTCGCGACAGCCCCGGTCAAAGATGAACCGGCATTCTCCCCAGGCCGGTTCGCGGTTGGGAAACCGGCGCTCGAAATTGTCGCCGACGTTCCCGTCGGGCAGTTTCACGCGGGCGATGAATTTGACGCGGAGCGGATGGGCGGACGCGGTCATGGCGTGGGGGAGTCGGCCGGTCGGCCGGTTGGTTCGAAAGTTTCGCGCAGGAGGGTTTCGGCGCGGTGGCGGAACAGGTGTTCGGCGCGCGCCCGCCGCCACCCGGCTTCGGCCATGGCCAGCGCTTCCTCGGGATGACGGAACAGATGCTCGGCTTTTTCGCGCAACTCCTCCAGGGAAGTGAAACTAACGATCTCCTCCCCGGGCCGGAAGGCGGCCGCAAGATCGGGCACCGCCGGGTAGCAGCCGAGACCCCCCGCGCAGGCAATTTCAAAAGCGCGGAGATTGAGGCCGCGTTCGGTGTTTTCCGGCTGGGTCAGGTTGAGGTTGAGCAAATGGGATCGGTAAATGCCGGCCAGTTCGGCCGCGCCGAGGCGGCGGTTGCGCCACAAGTTCCAAGCGGGCGCGCTGCCGGGGCCGTAAACCGCCAGGTTTCCGCCGAGCGCCCGGTAATCGGCGAACGTTTTTTTGCGCGAGGGCGAGGCATACCCGGCGAAAGCCAGAAGCGGTTTTCGCGAACCGCGGGGAAATTTCGGGCAGGCGTAGCGGCGGCCCGAGGCAGCCAGCGGCAACGGGAGACGCCGGGAGGAGGTTCCCCGGTATACCGTATCCAACAAAGTAAGACAGGCGGAATCAAAATAAAACACCGCGTCCAAGACAGGTTCGAATCCTTCCGGCATCCGGTGCGGCCGGTCACAAAGCCAACCCACGATGCGGGGCGGCGGTTCCAGCGCCCGGCGCAGGGCGTCCGCCGCCTTTTGCGGCAAGCCGGGCAGGTTGAGCAGCACCACCAATTGCGGTCGGAAACGGGCCGTTTCTCCGGCAATCCGGGCGACGGTTTCCAGGTTGTGCCAACCGCG
Organism: Opitutia bacterium; assembly: GCA_003566375.1. Lineage (GTDB taxonomy): Bacteria > Verrucomicrobiota > Verrucomicrobiia > Opitutales > T3Sed10-336 > T3Sed10-336. The sequence continues at coordinate 5,910 of PXDN01000321.1, read as the reverse complement.
GCCGCGGCCCCGCCATTGGGAAAAGCGCTCCGCCGTCCTGAAAGCGCGAAAACGGGTCAGCCTTGATTCAACGCCGATTTCACGAAAGCCTTCGGCCAAGTCCGCTCCCCACGAGAGAACGCCGCCCCCTTTTTCCACGATCAGCACGCGCCCCGTCCGACCCTGCGGGTCGCGTTCCGGGCCGGGAACGTTTTCCATAGTGGGCGGATTCTTTGTCATGACGGGGTGGATACGTCGAGCGGGCTATTGGAAGCGGCGAACCGCCGCTGGAACCAGAACCCGTCGCACAGGCTGGTGGAGAGGGAGGTTTCCAGCGCTTGGTTGGCGGTGCGGGCGAGGGTTTCGCGGCCGGGCTTGGGCGGCAGGCCGGAAAGGTCGACCGGATGGAAGCGCATTTCCCATCGGGCGAAGCCGACCGTGGCCAGGGAGAGCGCGACCATCGGGGCTCCGGAGCGGCGGTGGAAGAGGCCGGGAATCGGGCTGGTTTGCGCCGGTTGGCCGAAGTAGTCCACCGTGACCCCCTCCCGCATTTTCTGATCGGCGAGGATGCCGAGGATGCCGCCGCCCCGCAAAAAATCAACCGGCTTGTGAAACCCGTCCCGGCGGCTGAAGAGGCGGCAGCCGTGCCGCGCGCGCAACCGGTTGATCCATTCATCCATGCGCGGGTTGTTGAGGGGACGGTAAAGGGTTCCGAAGCCGGTATGGATTCCCGCCTTGATGAACGACGTGGGCAGGTGCGTTAGCGCTTCCCAGGGACCCATGTGGGCCAGTAAAACAATGACTCCCCGGTTTTCGGCCAGGGCGGCCTGAAGGTGAGGAAGGCCGGTCAGGTGGAAATGGGTCTCGTATTCATCCTGGAGCATCCGGCAAGAGGTGAGCCCGGCGAACAGGTTGGCACCGGAACGGAGAAAGATTTCCCGCGTCATCGCCTCCGGATCGGCCACCGCGTCCGACGGGCCGGCGGTTTTGCCGTTGGACGTTGCCCAAGCGGAGAGGATGTTGGCGTTTCGCCGCACGATCCGGCGCCGGCCGGGCAAGACCCGGTGGCACATTCGGCCAACCCCACGGCCGAGGCGAAAGGCCATACCGATGGGCAAACGCTGGAAGCCGGCGACCGCGTTTTTCCCGATATGGTAATGCAAGGTTTTGCGAAAATCGGCGCGCGGTGCGCCGGTCGGCCGGGCGGTCTGGGGCGGAGGGGATGGTTCGGGAGCCGGATTCACCGCCTCCTTATTCGTCCGGGTCATACGATGGCACGGGCGTGGGAGGCGGTCCCGGAGGGGGCCCGGGGTTCTCCCAGTCGGAATCATCCCCGGGGTTTCCGTCGCCGGGAGGCGGCTGACCACCGGAGGGAGGCGGGGTTTCTCCGTTGCCCGGCGGCGTGCCTGCACCGGGAGAGCCGCCCCCGGACCGGCGGCCGCCCCGCAGGGAGGCAAACCCGCCGGCGGTATCCGAATTGCCCTGACCAATGCCGGTCCGGCCCGAGCCGGTTTGGTTGGCGCCGGGGAGGGCGGGTGCGGCATTGGCGGTGTTGGCCGGGCGCCGTTCCGCGCCAGCGGGTGCGGGAGTGACGGAGCGGGTGGCACCGGGCGGCGGTGTCGGCGGCGGGTTGTCAGGTCGGGCGGGCACGTAATTTTTGATTTGGGCTCCCTGCAAGTAGAGCGCTGCGGTTTGTCCCTGATGGCGGACGACCACTTTAAATTGGTCGCGGTTAAAGCTGACGATTTCGAAGTCCTCCCCCGTCTCGCCCTCGCGGAGCCATTCGCCGCGGCCGGTTTCTTTATTGTGAATGCTGAAGGACCAGTCTCCCGCCACGTCGATGTAGCCGCGGAATTCCAAATTCCGGTTGGGGCTTCCCCCGTTGCCCGCAACCAAACCGGAATGGGCGCACGCCCAAGCGAGCCCCGCCGCCAGCACCGCGGAGGCGATTTTTTTGGGTGGTGCAAACCGCCCGGATAATATTTCGAAGCGTGGACGCATGAAGATGATTTCCAAAACATGAGTATCACCCGGAAAACGAAAGTTCCTCAAGGGCAAAATCCGGGAACAGAGAAGCGGCGGCGTTCCCGTTTTCCGGCGTCGAAAAAGTGAGTCGATCACGATCATGTTTTCATCCCAGCACCATTCGAGGCTAACCCGCTTTGTCCAAGGCTTCAGTGATCCAATGGCTAAGGCTTTTTTCTCCCGTTGGGGAACGGAGGTAGAGCCTGCGGTGGAGCTCGGGGGCCAACCGAAGAGTGAGCTTGCCCGAAAAGGGTTTTTCGGGGGTTTCACCCCGTTCCCGGCAAAAATCAAGGTAGTCGTCAACGGATGTCCGAAACTCCCGCTTCAGACCCTCAACCGAGTCTGACTGAAACGTGACAACATCCCTGAGGTTAATCACCTCGCCATGGAAAAAAGAAGCGGGTTCGCGGGAAAAAGATTGCCATTCAACAACCCGCGTGGCCACATTTTGGCGCATTCCATTGGAAAAGGGTCCGCAAGTGACGCTTTTCCGATATCGTTTCTTTGCTCTCCCAGTTAACAAAAAACCCATGCAAACCGGTATTGAAATTCTTCCTCCCTTGATTGGCGTCCTCGGCCTCGCCGTGGCCTTTGTGATCTACAAGCAGATTATGAAGCTTCCCGGCGGCGAGGGAAAAACCGCCCAGATCGCGGAGATGATTCACCGCGGGGCGTTGGTTTTCATGCAGCGCGAGTTCAAGCTGCTGATCATTTTCACCCTCGTTATCGGGGTGCTGGTGGGGATCTTTTTGGATTGGTTTGAATCGTTGGCCTTTTTCATGGGGGCGGTCTGCTCGTTTGCCGCCGGGTTCATCGGCATGTATGCCGCGACCAAGGCCAATGTGCGCACCGCCGTCGCCGCCCACACCAAGGGGGCCGCCGCCGCCCTCACCACCGCGTTTTTCGGCGGGGCGGTGATGGGAATGACCATCGCGGCCATGGGCCTGATCGGCATCGGAACACTCTTCATCTTTTTCGGCAATCCGACCGATGCCCACGTCATCCACGCCTTTGCCATGGGGGCGTCGCTGGTGGCGATTTTCTTCCGCGTGGGCGGGGGGATTTTCACCAAGGCGGCCGATGTCGGCGCGGATTTGGTCGGCAAAGTCGAGGCCGGCATTCCGGAGGACGATCCGCGCAATCCAGGGGTCATCGCCGACAATGTCGGGGACAACGTCGGCGACGTGGCCGGCATGGGATCGGACCTCTTTGAGTCTTACTGCAACGCGATGATTGCGACGCTGGCCATCGCGGCGACCTTCGTCATCGTCGATGTCCAGGCGCTTACCCGCATGCAGGTCGAGGACATCGCCCTTTTCCAAAACAGCCTGATGTTCCTGCCGATTGCGTTGGCCTCGCTCGGTATTCTCTGCGCCATGATCGGCATCCTGATCGTGAAAGCGTTCTCCGGCAAGGAGCCGGCGCGGGCATTGCGCACCGGCACCATGATGGCGGCCGGTCTGTTGGTGGCGCTTTCCTTCGGATTGATCACTTCCATGGGCATGATCTGGCAGGTGTGGGGCTGCGTCTTCGCCGGGTCGCTGGGCGGAATCATCGTCGGGTTGGTCACGGAATATTACACCGGGGGGAAACCGGTGCGGGAGATCGCCGAATCCTCCGAAACCGGGGTGGCCACGGTCATGATCACAGGCCTGGCGGTTGGGCTGCAATCGGTGGCGATTCCGCTGCTGACCATCGCCGGCATCATTTTTGTCTCCAACGCCCTTGCGGGCCTCTACGGGGTCGGCCTCGCGGCCGTCGGCATGCTGGCCACCATCGGCATCACCATGGCCATCGACGCCTACGGGCCGGTGGCGGACAACGCCGGGGGAATCGCCGAGATGTCGGGCATGGGCAAATCGACCCGCGCCATCACCGACCGGCTGGATGAAGTCGGCAACACCACCGCCGCCATCGGCAAGGGATTCGCCGTGAGCGCCGCCGGCCTGGCCGCCCTCGCCCTGATCGCCGCCTACGTCAACATCATCAAGGCCGCCGACCCCGATTTCGTGCTCTCGCTTTCCGATCCGCTGGTTATTATCGGCATTTTCATCGGCGGGGTGGCCGCTTACCTAAACGGTGCCATCACCATGAACGCGGTGGGCTCGGCCGCGCACGACATGATCGAGGAAATCCGGCGCCAGTTTCGGGAAATTCCCGGGTTGCTGGACGGCACCGGCACGCCCGATTCGGCCCGCTGCGTGGACATCGCCACCAGCGCGGCCCTGAAGAAAATGATGCTGCCGGCCAGCCTGGCGGTCTTCACGCCGGCGATTGTCGGATTTCTGCTCGGCCCGGCCGCCCTGGGCGGCCTGCTGGTGGGCGGTCTCATTTCCTGCATCACCCTCGCGCTCTTCATGGCCAACGCGGGCGGCGCCTGGGACAACGCCAAGAAATACGTCGAGCACGGTCACCACGGCGGCAAGGGATCGGATTGCCACAAAGCCTGCGTGGTCGGCGACACCGTCGGCGATCCACTCAAGGACACCTCCGGTCCGTCGATGAACATTCTCATCAACACCATGGCCATCGTCAGCCTGGTGATCGCACCGTTGCTGGTCTGAGTTTGTTCGCAGGGGCAAACGAAAGGGCGGCTGAGCCCGTTCACCAATCGACTTTTCCGCGCAGGGATTTTGTGCGGCCGCGTTCGGTCTTGGCGTCGAGGCGCCTTTCTTTCGATCCTTTGGTCGGCCGGGTCGGTTTGCGCTTCTTGGGGACGGTGGCGGCCGCTTTCACCAAATCGCGCAGACGGGCGCGTGCCGCTTGAAGGTTCTTTTCGCGGGTTCGGTGCTCCTGGGATTTAATCACCACCACACCGTCGGCGGTGATCCGCTGGTCCCGCATCTCTTGCAGACGCGCCTTCACCTCCTCCGGCAGGGAGGCGGAAGCCCGCGCGTCGAAGAAGAGCTGAACGGCGGTGGAGACCTTGTTGACGTTCTGCCCGCCCGAACCTTGCGAACGGATCTGGCGGATCTCGATTTCGTCATCCGGGATAACGATTTTGGCGGTAACGCGAAGCATGGCCATCATTCCCTTTCCGGTCGTTCGCGCGGAACGGGAGTGCCGAAGCTGCCGATTGGCAGAGTGAACTCGCCGCTATGGAAGTAGCTGCCGACTTGTTCAAGCCGCCGCTCACGGACCACCAGCATGGCGCCGCTTTCATCGAAATTTCCTCGAATGTGGAACCGCAGGGTGGATTCGCCTGAAGAAACACCCGTCGAGTTTCCGTAATGCCGACTGGCGAAATCCCCTTCAATCAGTTCACCGGTGCTTTCCTTCAGCAGGCTGTATGCGAAATCCTGGGCTTCAAACGCGCTTCGGCCGTCGGCGGACGGTTCATATACAAAGCGGGGAAAGACATGCCGCAAACTGACATTCAAGCGGTCATCGACCCTTTGCCGACTGCTGATGGCGATGCGGTTCCCCCCGTGAACGATGTGCGGCGGATTGTCCAGCGGCACCCGCGCCATCTCGCGGTCGTCTTGGGTTCGCCGGAACACTTTCAGGAAAAAGGTCAACTCCAGCGGGCCGTCGCCGAGTTCCGCCAGCCGGTTGTCCGCCAGACTGAACAGGGAGATTCGATTCTGATGCGATCTCCCCCGAAACGTCCAATCCTGGTGTTGGCGCACGAAAGTCCCTTGTTCAATCGGAACCTGCCTTCCGTTTTGCAGGACGTTTACAAAAACCACTTCCGTTACCAAGTCTCCGTCCATTTCGATGTCCGGAAAGCCGACATCCACTCCGTAATTGGTGTATCCGCCAATCCGAGACATGTGCCCGGTCCCGGTTTGAATCAGTTCGTCTCCAACGACATCAAGTTCTTGGGAAAAGGTTTCAGTTTGCGACAGGAGGGGCGGACCGGAAGATTCCTGGCGGGTGAGGAAGATGGCGCAAAAGGCGCCGGCT
>PXDN01000156.1 GCA_003566375.1 Opitutia bacterium | reverse complement strand
CGGCCAAGTGGGTGGAGGACAAACACCGGCCGTCCCTTTCCCTGGTTTACCTGCCGCATCTCGATTACGGATTGCAGAAAGCGGGTCCGGAGGCTGCCTCAACCGAAACCGAACTGGCGTTGATCGACGAAACGGCGGGAGAGCTGGCCGCATTTTTGGAAGAGCGCGGCGTCCGCGTGGTGGTGTTGTCCGAATACGGGATCACGCCGGTGGACCGTCCCGTTTATCTGAACCGGGTGTTTCGGGACAAAGGGTGGATCACCCTCAAGGAGGAACTCGGACGGGAATTGCTGGATCTCGGAGCCAGCCGGGTCTTCGCCCTGGCCGACCACCAGGCGGCCCATGTTTACGTGCGGGACACTTCCCTGCTGGAACCGGTGGCGGAGGTCTTGCGCTCCACGCCGGGCGTGGAGCGGGTGCTCGACGCGGCCGGAAAACGGGAGGCTGGGCTCGACCATCCGCGGGCGGGCGATTTGGTGGCCTTGGCGGACAAGCGGAGCTGGTTTTCGTATTACTACTGGGAGGACGACCGGAAGGCACCGGACTTCGCCCGTTGCGTTGATATTCACCGCAAACCCGGTTTTGACCCGGTGGAGTTGTTCATCAATCCGGCGCTGCGCATCCCCAAGGTCCGGGCGGGCTGGAAACTGCTGAAAAAGAAACTCGGTTTCCGCATGCTGATGGACCTGATTCCGCTCGACGCCACCTTGGTCAAAGGCTCCCACGGACGTCTGCCCGAGGATTCCCTTGATTGGCCGGTGCTGGCCGGGGATTTTCCCGATCTGCCCGAATCCCTCGAAGCGACCGGGGTGCGCGATTGGTTGCTGCTGGCGTGCGGTTGGCCGGAATCGGAGAAGCCCGTTCCTGATTCCCGGGGAGAGTTTTCATGAGCGGGTTTGCGCATGAGTATCCGTTTGATCCGGCCTACGGGCACGACCGGGAGAGCCTGATGCGGGCGGCCCTGGCCGATCCGGTTCCCGACGGGTTTGCGGATTTTTGGCGCGGATTGCGGGAACGGGCCGGGTCGGTTTCGCCCGACCCGGTTGTGGCGGGAGAAGAAACGGTGTGGCCGGAACATGCGTGCCGGATTCGCCGGGTGCGATACCGTTCGCTTGGCGACCGGAAAATCGGCGGTTGGCTGGTCACCCCGCTGGAGGGCCCGGTGCGGCGGTTGGTGGTGGCGGGACACGGCTACGGAGGACGCGCCGCTCCGGAGCCGCCGTTGTTGCCGGACTCGGCCTGCCTGTTTTTCTGCGCGCGGGGATTGCCCACGGAATCCCGGTATGACGACATTCCCGAATCGGCGCCCTTCCACGTGTTGTGCGGTATCCAAAGTCCGGACACCTACGTGCACGGCGGCTGCTGCGCCGATTTGTGGGCGGCGGCTTCGGTTTTGCGGGAATTGACCGGAGGCGGGGATTTGCCCCTGCATTATTGGGGCGGGAGTTTTGGCGGCGGAATCGGGGCGCTGGCCTTGGCGTGGGACCGGCGTTTCACCGCCGCGCATTTGGTGGTTCCCAGTTTCGGCAACCACCCGTTCCGGCTCGGCGTTCCGTGTGTCGGCAGCGGTGAGGCGGTGCGGATGCGGTGGCGGCGGGATTGCTCCGTGGCGAAAACCCTCGCCTTGTTTGACGCGGCCCACGCCGCCCGCTTTCTGCGATTGCCGGTTCTTTACGCCTGCGCGTTGTTTGATCCGGCCGTGCCACCGCCGGGACAGTTTTCAATTTGGAATGCCCATGCCGGTCCCAAAGACTTGGTGGTTCTCTCGGCCGGCCACTTCCCGCATGACAACGAAGCGAGCGAAATCAAAGCCGCCGAACGCCGGGCGCGCGAATTTTTACTGGCGGCGGAGCGCAACGAAATCCCGCCGGCCAGCCCGATTGGGTGAACCCCGTTTCAGGGCGCGTTGAGCATTTCAATTACCCGGCCGTGAATCAACTTGTTGGCCGCCACGATGGAGGTTCCCTTGACCGGGTTGCTGCCGTCCCAGGTGGTGATGATGCCGTTGGCCCCGCGGATCACCGGAATCAGGGGGAGCAAATCCCACGGATTCATGATCGGGTCGATCATGATGTCGGCCCAGCCGGTGGCCAGCAGCAGGTAGCCGTAGCAGTCGCCCCAGGTGCGGAACAGGCTCACCTTTTCGGCCAGCTTCTCGAAGTTCGCCCCGTCCTGGTGCTGGAAGATGTTTTTGATGTCGGTGGTCAGCAGCGAGGCGTTTTCGAGCTGACTGGTCGGGCGCATGGCGACTTGTTTGCCGTTCAAGGTGGTGGTGTGGTTGTCCCCGAAACAAAACTGGTTGAGCACCGGTTGGTGAATCGCGCCGAGAATGGGAATGCCATCCTGCAACAAACAAATCAAGGTGCCAAACAGCGGGCAGCCGGCGGCGAACGATTTGGTGCCGTCGATCGGATCCACCACCCAGACGAATTCCGCGGTCTCGTTTTCCGCCCCGTATTCCTCGCCGATGATGCCGTGCTTGGGGAATTTCCGCGCGATCAGATCACGCATCACCCGTTCCGCCGCGCGGTCGGCGTGGGTTACCGGGGTTTCATCCTCCTTTAGCTCGATTTTCAAGCGGGAGTTGGCGAAATAGGGAGTGATGACCGCGGCGCTTTTTTCCGCCAGGGTTTGCACAAACGGATACAGTTTTTCGGCTATCATGCTGCGGCATTCTGTGCGTGAACCGGGGGTGGTGGCAAGCGCGGCGGCGTTTTCCGGTTGTGCTTTGCGCGGCACGGCCAAACATGGCGCCCATCATGACACGAGTTGCCAAAGCCCGGGCGCCGGACGAGTTTGCGGAGGAAATCGACGCGTTTCTCGCGTGGGTCGAGTTGGAACGCGGCCTCTCGGCCAACACGGTTGTCGGCTACGAGGTCGATTTGATCCAGTGCGCCCTCTTTATCGCCCGGCGCGGCAAAAGCGGATGGCGGGCGGTGGATACCGGTGACGTGACGGAGTGGATTCATTCCCTCAGCGACGACGAGTATTGTGTCAGCAGTCTCGCCCGCAAAATCACCGCTCTGCGGATGCTGGCCAGATTCATGGTAAAAGAAGGAATGCGCTCGGATGACTTCACCGAGATGGCGGAAGGGCCGAAACTCTCCCGCACGCTGCCGGGAACCTTGAATGCGGAGGAAGTGGAGCGATTGCTGGAAGCGCCGGATACCCGCGACCCCCGCGGTTTGCGCGACCGGGCCATTTTGGAATTGCTCTACTCGAGCGGCCTGCGGGTTTCGGAATTATGCGGCATGAGCTTGCAGCAAATCGACTTGGAGCACGGGTTTCTCCGCGTGTTTGGCAAAGGCTCCAAGGAGCGGGCGGTGCCGGTCGGTTCCAAGGCGGTGGAAGCCTTGACGGCCTACCTGGCCGCCGGCCGCCCGGTGCTGGCCAAGCCCCGCACCGGCAGCGCCCTGTTTATTTCCGAGCGGGGGACCGCCATTTCCCGCAAGACGGTTTGGCACAATATCAAAAAACTGG
>PXDN01000030.1 GCA_003566375.1 Opitutia bacterium | reverse complement strand
GACCAGACCTCCGCCCACGACCCGCTGCACGGCTACTTGCCCGCCGGCTGGACCCTGGAGCAATGGTTCGACCGCCAGGAAAAGGACCCCGAGGGAAACCAGCAAACCGCCGATCACCGGTGCCGGGATGTTGAAGCGGGAAAGCAGCCCGATCCTTCGGATCATCTGCTCGCCCAGCAAAAGAACGGGAATGGCCAACAAGACCAACAGCCAGGGAGAAAGAGTCATGGGCGAATGGTATTAGGCACTGGGGTGGGACACTGTCAACCCAACCCTCTTCGCCGCGCGGATTTTTTTCCTTGCAACCCATAAACCTTCTCCGGGCCCGAAGGGCCGCAAGTCCGGTCTGCGAAGCGGAAGCGAAAGAACCTGAACCCGAAACGCCTTCAGTTTCCCTTGCGGACTTTTTCTTTCTTCTCTTCCCGCTCCTCTTCCAAACGGGCTTTTTCGTGGGAAATCTGCCGTTGGATGTCTTCGGCGGCGGTTCGGTCGCCGGATTGTTGGGCTTCGGTCAGTTTGCCTTGCAGGAAAATCTCCCGTTCGGCGATTTTGGCTTGGTAGGTTTTGTCCAGATCGGCGAGCTTGGCTTTCTGCTCATCGGTCAGCGCGGGGGTATCTCCCGGGTCGTCCGCTTTGAGCCGTTCCATGGCGAGTTCGTAGGCGCTTTTCATGCCGCGCACTCAAGCCGGGTGGTCAAGAAAAGTCAACCGCACGAAAACGAGAACGACCAGGGCCAGCAGCAAAAACGGGGTGGCGAAATGAAACCACGGCCCCCGCCAGCGCCGCCATGCGCAAATGAGCAGCCACAACACCAGCAAACCGGCGGCCGGGAGTCCGGCGGCGGGCAGGCGGTGGGCCGCTTCCCAAAACAAACCCGGCACGGCGGGAGCGCTTTGCACCAGCCAGACCATGACCCCGATCAAAGCCCAGGCCGCGTGGTTGAAAACTTCCGGCAGGAAGGGAAAGTGAAGCAACCCGGCCACCGCGGAGGCGCACCCCGCCACGATCACCAGCCCGGCCATCGGCACCAGAAGCATGTTCAGCAAAACCGCCCCCGGGGAAAAGATGTTGAAATAATGAATGGTCAGCGGACTGCTCAAGAGGGTGGCGGAAAGGCTCACGCAACCGGTCAGGATGACCGCGCGGACGGTGTCGCGATGCGTCTTTTGCCACCGGGTGAGCATCACCTCCGGCAAGAGAGCGTAGGGATGCCAGCGGTTTTGCAACCGGTTCCCGAGAGGCAGTCCGAGAAAAAGGATGCCGGCCACCACCGAATAAGAGAGCTGAAATCCGGGACTCCACAATTGTTCGGGAAAGAGCAGCAGCACGAAGAAAGCGGAGTTGACCAGCGCCGACACCGGGTTCGGCTGGCGCTTGAACAGGCGGGCTCCCCAGAAAAAAGCGACCATTAGAAAAGCCCGCGTGGCGGACGGGGTGGCGCCGGTGATCTGGACGAAAAGGAAAAGCAGGACCAACCCGGTGGCGGCGTTGGCCGCCGGGGGAAACCTGAGCAGCAGAAACACGGTGTGAAGCGTCAGGGCAATTACCCCGATGTGCAGGCCGCTGATGGCAAAAAGGTGGAGGGTGCCGGTTTGCTGAAACGACAGCCGTTGGCCCGGATCGAGGCCCCCGCGCTGGCCGAGCATCATGGCGGTGAAGACGGCGGTGCGGGGATCGCCCGCGGCGGTGCCGGTTTGAAAGATTTCCGTCAGCCGCAGCCTTTGGTTTTCGCAAAATTGAAAAAAGAAAGGGGTGCGAACCGAGTCCGCTTTCACCGAAAGCCGGTTGAAGGTGTGGTGGGTTCCGCTTCGCTGGAGAAAGGCGTGGAAGTCGTCCTCCGCCGCCCGCTCCGCCACCGGAGTCAACACCCCCTTGGCCGTGAAATGGCTGCCGCGGGCGATGGGAAGGGATTTTTCCGGATCCCACAGGGAGAACGAGACGCGGGTGCCGCGCAGGTCGCGCAGGTGCGGCTCGGTGTCCCTTACGCGGGCGATGCCGCCGGTGGAGGGAGAATCCGGATTGCCTTGGAAGACCCGGATCACCCGCAGTTCCAGCAACGCCTCGCGGGGTGGCAAACCGTCCCGGTCGGCCGGCGGGCTCATGACATCGGCGTGCCGGGCGGCGGCGAGCGAGGCTACGGCGGCAAAGAGGAGCCCGGCCCACGCCGCCTCGGCGCCCGCGCCATCGCGCCGGGAGACAGCCCACGCGGCGGCGGCGAGAACCGCGCCCGCCAGCGCGAGCACCTTGGGCGAAAGCCCCGGCAGGAAGGAAGCGGCGAGATACCCGCCCAGCAGAGGCAGCAACAACCAAACAACGGGAGCGCGGGGACTTGGCGAAGGCATCCAATCCAAAATTTCGCAACTTCGGTTTCCGCGGGCAAGGCAAATGCAAGGAAATCATCGGTCAAGGCCCGATGCCACGGCTTGGTGGCATCCGGCCTTGCCGGATGAAGTGGGGGAGTGCGGTTTCGTAGCATCCGGCCTTGCCGGATGACTGGGGAAGGGCAAGGGATCATCGGTCAAGGCCCGATGCTACAAGGCCTGATGGTACGTAAGTGAAACGTCCGTTTCGTAGCATCCGGCCTTGCCGGATGAGCGGAAGTGCATCGGTCAAGGTCCGATGCCACGACATGTCCGGGAAATTTGGTAAAATCCTAAAACGGGGGGGTTACATGCTTTTAGCCGCGCCCGCGTTCAGTTTGTCATTGGTAACCATCCAGAAACGGGACCAGAAATCCTCAGCAAAGGGTGACAGTGCCGGATATCCGGGAATCAGCGAACCCGAAAAGGGCCACTCCGCTGCCGCGGCGACATGGCCTGCCCGTTCCGGGTTGGCCAAAACATAATGACACGCCGATTGAAACGCGCCGCGCACCCTTTCCTCCCCGCGCAGGACATGATCATGCGGCTGACGCTGCCATTGGGCCGGTCCGAGGTGGGGAGTGAGAAACCTGCGCAGGAACGCGGTTGCCTTGCGTTGGTCGGAACTCGGTTTGGTGCCAATGCCAACCCAGTGCAGGTGATCAGGCATGAGGCAATAGACCGGCGCAACCAACGAATAGCGGACCAAAGCGTGAAGAAGAACCTCCCGAAACCTGGCGTGAAAGGTGTCGTCGAGCCAGCCGGTTTGTCGACGTTCCATGGTGTAGGTCCAGAGGACGAAAGCGTTTCCCTGATACCATTCGTCCGGGAGCCTCGGTAGCTGGGATTTGAGGGGCATGCGGGTTAGCCGTTCTTTGGTTGGGTATCGGCTTTGTTATTCATGGGTTGTCGGAAAGGCTGTTAATATAGGTTTTCATCGGGCAAATCATCGGTCAAGGCCCGATGCCACGTTTTTGGTGGAGCATCCGGCCTTGCCGGAAGAAGCAAGGCTGCGGTTTCGTAGCATCCGGCCTTGCCGGATGAAGAGGGGGAGTGCAAGGGATCATCGCTCAAGGCCCGATGCTACAAGGCCTGATGGTACGTAAGTGAAACGTCCGTTTCGTAGCATCCG
>PXDN01000408.1 GCA_003566375.1 Opitutia bacterium | reverse complement strand
GGCGGAACCCGACGTAACGGCGCCTGAGGGCTACGAACGGGTGGAATGGAGCGCGGAGGTTGACGGCGGCAGCGGATTCTACCGCGCCCGCGCGGTGATCGGAGCCGCCCTTCTGCCGTAACAAGCGTCAAGTTCCATTGTTTGCCCAGAGAAAGGGCCGGTTCCCACGGGGAAACCGGCCTTTTTTTCAAAAAACACCAATGAAAAAATGAAATCGTCAATTTGCTGAATTTCCCAGTTGATTTATGACCTTGGCTCTTGAGTATTGCTCATGAGCTGATTCCTTTTCGGCACCGTTGTCAGAAAGGAGCTTTTACCTGCTCAAAAAATTACATAAACTATTGAAAAACATGAATAAAAAGAATTCTTCCCGTTTGAGGAAGAGGCTTGTGGCTATTCCCGCGGTCGTTTTGGCAACCGCCTTTATACCAGTTAATGTCAATGGACAGTTTTATACATTCGATGAAACTGTTGAGGCAGTAGAGCTCGGAGCTTGGAATCCTTGGGATTTCAGTTCCGAAAGTGTGACAATAGGTTACAATGATGACAATCAGGCGACGGTGACCATTCTGCCGGGCGGGGAATTGCTCGCGGGCTTGTTGTTTCTCGGTTCTGGAGCGCAAAGCGCTTCCGGTTTCCTTACTATCACGGGGGTTACCGATGAAACGGAGCCTCGTCCCGCAGCCTTCCGCCAGTCCCCGATGTCGGGCGGGTCCGAGACTTATATCGGGTATGACGGCTACGGGGAGGTGACGGTCGCCGAGGGCGGGGTGTTCAGCACTCGGATCAATTACACCGCATTCAATCCCGGTTCCACCGGAAAGGTAACCATCACCGGGGCAGGATCAGTCTGGGATGTGAACAATGTCACCCTGCGGGTGGGCCAACAGGGGCACGGTATTCTGCATGTGTTGGACGGCGCTCGGGTGGAGAATTTCACCAACGCCTTTATTGGCAACATTGCGGTCGAAGATGAAGTCGGGCAAAACATCGGCGGAGGTTCGGCGGAACTTTTGATCGGGGGCGGAGCTTCGATTATGAACAGCGGCTACATCCGTTTTGGCAACCACGAGGGAACCAGCGCCGAAGCCACCGTCACCGGCGCGGGCAGCGCGATGCTGCCGGGGACCTATTTCCAAGTGGGATTTAACGGCTCCGGCTCCCTGCTCGTCACCGATGGCGCCCGGGTCGAGGTGCCGCTGGACGGGGGGTCCAACTCCTCGATCGGACGAAACGAAAGCGGAGTCGGTTATGTGACGATCGAGGGTGAAGGTTCTTCAATCCAAGTGCCGCGCCTCATCATTGGGTCCGACACGAATCTCGTTCCCACGGGTTTTGGAACCTTGCTCGTTCGCGATAACGCCGAACTTATTCTCGGCGGGCTTCTTGGGGTTCGCAATGGAAGCACGGTGGAACTGGACAACGGAACCATTAACTTGGTGGGGGGAGTTAATCCGGTCTGGCCGGACGTCATCGACATTCAGGGCGAAGGAACTCGGATTTTCGGAAACGGTGCCATCAAGGGAACTGTTCTCATCGGTGATGGAGGCACAGTCACCGGGGTGGGCGCGGGCATTGAGATCGATGGATTTCTCTCGGGCGGGGGATCAGTGGACAACCTGACCGTTGGCGGCGTCCGGGTGATGCCCGAAACCGGTCTTCTCACTCTCAACAATGTTGTCTTTCGGGAGAACGGTGTGGTGCATGTTGCGATCACCGATTTTTCCGATGCCAATAACCTGCTCGCCTATGATTCGAGCACCAGCCTGGCCGGAACCCACCTCCTTGTTTCCTTCTCTGTTTTGATCGATGATCCGGATTGGAGCGCGCAGATTCTGCCGGCCGGTGTTGATCATGGATTCGCGAGTATCACGCTTCCGGAAGGTTGGGCCTACGACAACGGCGTGTTGAGTGTTGCGGGCGATGGTCCGCCTCCTCCTCCTCCGGCTGTCATTTCGAACTACACAGCCGCCACTCCGGACAATAATAATTGGACCAACGTGGGGAACTGGGATAGCGAATTCTTTCCGGATGCTCCGAACTCGGTGGTGCAATTCGGTCCCTTGACCATTGACACCGACCGGGTCAACATTCTTTTTAGCAGCTCGCTATTGGCGAGTTCAGGGGTTTTGGAGGTCGGCTCGATCCGAATTCTGCCGGATTTTGATTCGACCGCGGAGACGTTCCTGATCCGCAACTCCAGCACCGGCACCGCCGGAACACTTAAGCTCTACGGGTATCCGGAAACAATAGGAGGCCAAGAGTTGAACCTGCTTCTTGGCAACTTCTCCAACGGATCGGACATCCGGCTTTCGCCGTCCAATGCCGGATACGTGGTCGAATTGAACGGGTCGGGAGTGTTTCACAATGAGGGAGACGCGCTTGTCCGGGTCAGCACCGAAATCACCGAAGCCGGAGGCCCTCAGTCGATCATGAAAACCGGTGGAGGCATCCTCCGCTTCGACCGGCTGGCCGCCGACCGCAGCAGCGAACTCAGCACCTATTCCGGGGGCTTCACTCTTCTGGAAGGGATCGTGGAATGGACCAACAGCGGCGGCGCCTCGGCCAATCCGTTCGGCATCGGGCCCCTGACTCTCAAGGCCGGAACCTTGCGTTCGACGACGAACACCGGACGCTCCCTCAACACCTCCATCGTCTTGGATGGTGGGGGCACCATCGGCTCGCTCGAAGACGGGTTCCTCGGGAACATTACGGTGAACAGCGCCGACGGCACGCTGGCCACCACCATCGTGTCTGACAGCATTTTGAACATGCTGAGTCCGTCGAATTGGCATCAAGGAACCAGTGGCGAGGGGGCCTTGGTAAAAACCGGGCCGGATGACTTGGTGTTCACCGGGTCCGGCGGAACGGTCGATCACACCGGCCCCACGACCGTTGGCGAAGGATTGCTGCGGCTCAATACCGACGTCAACAGCAGTCCCATCACGGTGCTGAACGGTGGAAGGCTCGGGTTTGGGTTGAGTGGCGAGACCGGGCGCGGAGTCGTGAACTCTTCGCTGACTTTGGAGGCGGGAGCGGGAATGCTGTTCCGGCTTGACGCACCCGATATTGATAATCCGGAGAATCACGATTCCCTGCGGGTATCGGGTGACCTCAACCTCGGAGGAGGCGAATTGGTGATCGAACTGGGTTACACGCCGGGAGTGAATGACACTTTCCTGCTGATCGAGAATGTTGCCTGGTCCGCTCCCAATGGGCTTTTCAGCCACGGCGGAGTTACGTTGACCGAAGGCAGCCAGTTCAGCGTGTTTTCGGGTGAATTTTCGCAACTGTTCGAGATCACCTACGAAGGAGGATCCGGTTTTGACGTGGTTATTACCGCTCTGGGTGAAGCCGCCGCCGGTCCTTATCAGCAGTGGGCGTCCGGCTTCGGGTTAAGCGGGGCCGACGCCGGACCCGACGCCAATCCCACCGGGGACGGGTTCAGCAACGCGCAAAAGTTCGCTTTCGGGATCAACCCGACGGTGGCGGTTTCGG
>PXDN01000004.1 GCA_003566375.1 Opitutia bacterium | reverse complement strand
GTCACCGACCTGGAGTTTTACGAAATCCGCTACAGCGGGAAAATGGCCACGTTTCTGCGCGGTTTCCGGGCGATCTACCTCGGACTATTGTTGAACGTCCTCATCATGGGAGCCGTCACCCTGGCCGCGATTAAGATCGGGGCGGTGATGCTCGGGTGGTCCCCGTTGCAGACCGTATTGACCGCTTCGGTGGTCACGGCGGTATTTTCCGCCGCCGGTGGGCTTCGCGGGGTGATTTTGACGGATTTCTTCCTTTTCATCGTAACCATGGGCGGCGCGATCGCGGCGGCCGTGGTTGCCCTGAACCAACCCGAGGTCGCCGGTCTCGCCGGACTGCTCAGCCATGAGAATGTCGGCGGCAAACTCTCGCTGCTGCCTTCCCTCTCCGATCCCGAGTTGTTCATCACGGTCCTGGTCATTCCCCTGGCGGTCCAATGGTGGGCGAGTTGGTATCCCGGGGCCGAGCCGGGCGGCGGCGGTTACGTGGTGCAACGAATGTTGTCGGCCAAGAACGAGGCTCACGCGATGGGCGCGACCCTTTTCTTTCAGGTCGCCCACTACGCCTTGCGCCCGTGGCCCTGGATCCTCGTGGCCCTGGCTTCGCTCATCATTTTCCCCGATCTGGATTCCATCAAAGAAGCGTTTCCCCATGTGGACGAGAGCACGATCGGCCACGACATGGCCTATCCGGCCATGCTCACGCTTTTGCCCGCCGGGTTGCTCGGCCTGGTCGTGGCGTCGCTCGCGGCGGCCTACATGTCAACCATCTCAACTCACCTGAACTGGGGCGCCTCCTACCTGGTCAACGATGTCTGGAAACGCTTCATCAACCCCGACGCCTCGGCGCATCAGTTGGTTTTCGCCGGCCGCCTCTGCACGGGAGTGTTGATGATTCTTGGCGCCGGCGTCGCCCTTCTTCTTGAAAACGCCTTGCAAGCTTTCCACCTCCTCCTGCTGGTGGGCGCGGGCACCGGTTTGTTGTTCCTGTTGCGCTGGTTCTGGTGGCGGGTCAACGCCGCCAGCGAAGTCGCCGCGATGATTTCCGCTTCCATCGTCGGGACCATCGTGACCGTTTACGGCATCCACGCCCCGGACGGCTGGTGGACCCCGCCGAACTGGGGCAACCTGCTAATCACCGCGGGCGTAACCACGTTCGTTTGGATCGGCGTCGCCTGGTTCGGCCCGCGGACCGACGAAGCCCTCCTCCGAAAATTCTACCGCCGCGTCCAGCCGGGCGGCCCCGGCTGGCGCGCGGTGGTTCGGCGGGCGGAAGCCGATGGGGACGACATCGACACCGGCGGCGACTGGGCCGTGCCGTTTGCCATCCTCTGCACCGTCGCCGGGAGCATCGGCGTTTACAGCGCTCTCTTCGCCACCGGCTTTTGGATCTACGGCCGGCCGATTCCAGCCGTTCTCCTCACGATCATTGCCGTGGCGTTGGCGATCTTCGTGTTGAAGGGGTGGAAACGGGTGGCGGACAACCCGCCGGACCGGCGGGCCTGATGATGAAAGATCCCCCCCGTTATTGTCCCTGAAGGTCGAACTCCCCCGCATCCGGATCGGGAAACGCGCCGCGCGCGGCCTCCCTTCGAGCCGTGGCAGGTCCGTTATCGTCGCCAAACCTCCGGGACTGGCGCGGTATGTTGCATCCGGTGCCCTGCCGTGATTTCAGGTCATGGCGGACATTGCCCGAAAGCGCTGGTAAATGAAAAGTGCAAAAAACTTTGACACCCGGAACACCTTCCGCCAAGGTAAAGCTTTGTCGTTTGTAATCCTCTGGAAAACTCAATGACGTGACACCTCGTATTTCTTGGCAGCCCAAACATATTGAAAGTTCCGATGCGCTGGACACACTTGGCGCAACCGGAAGGATTTCCCGCTGCCCAGTTCAACCAACCAAACCCACCAACCAACCATGCTAAAAACGAATATTACCAAAACTCTGCGCGGACTCTGCGCTGCGGCCGCCTCGCTCGGGCTGGCCGCGCCGTTGTCCGCCTTCGACCTCTATTGGTCCGAATACGGCGGAGAGCCCGGCACAGCGGTGATCAAAGCCTCCGACATCGACGGCTCGAACGAAACGGTCGTCTTCACAGGCACCGACATGGCGAGCTTCATCGTGGACATCGCCGTGACCGATACCCATATTTACTGGACCGGCCACAGCGGCGGAGATGTCTGGCGGGCGGACCGCGACGGCTCGGAAGCCGGACGGATCATCGAATCCGGCAGTGGACCGTTGTCCGTGCACAATATCGCCATCGACGAGACCGCGGGAAAACTCTACATCGCCTGCTTCACCACGGGAATTTATCAGTCCGATTTGGACGGGTCCAACCTGACCCTGAGTCTCAATGAAACGTTTATCAACAACTACTCGGGAGTGGCCGTCCGCTCATCCAGCGAAGTGTTGTTTTTCTCCACTTCCACAAGCATTCTCTATTCATATGATCCCACTTCGGAATGGCCTTTTGCCAACAGCCTGTCCGTGGAGGGAGGCACCCAAACCTACGGCCTCGCCTATGACCCGGCCACCAATACGGCCTATTACTCGGTGTGGGCCGGGGGCGGGGCACCCAGCTCCATCTACAAATACGATTTCAATACCTTTGAATCAACCCTGCTGAGATCGGACATCGTGGCGCCACTCGGGCTCAAGCTCAGCCCCGACGGCACGCACTTGTTAGTTGCCCAGCGGGGAATCGGCGTGGGCGGAATCCGGATCAGCGACGGCGGGTATGAATTGATCGCCGGGGCGTCGGACGCCCATTTCGGCGTGGCCACCACGGCCAATCCAACCTTGGATGACCCCACCTTCCCCCCGCCGCCGGCGGAAGACGGGGACATCATATTCCTCGCGGACTTCGACACCGAAGCCGATGAGGCCGGTTTGCCCCCCGCCACCCTGATGGAAGGTGGGCCATGGGCCTCCTTCTCCGGACCAACGGAGGGCACCATCACGGTGGAAGCCGATACCGAAAATTCATTTGGCTACGGTGAAGAAAACCGCTTTTTAAGGGTCACCAGCGCCCGCCAAAAAAATCTCAGCGGCAGTTTCCCCGGCTCCCAAATCGTTACCTTGAGTTTCGACTACATCGGGCGGGTTAATGACGGGGACGGCAACCGCTGGCTCAACGTGGATTTGCGCCAAGGCGGCACCCGCGCCCACATCACCTCAATCCGCATTCCCGCGCTGACCATCCGTCCGGACGATGTTCCCTCCGGCGTGAACGACGTGCCGATGCGCCTCGACACGCTTTTCAACAATTCGTTTGAAACGGTAACCTATGAGCGTCCGGACGGCGGGGGCACCGCCGAACTCGCTCCCCACAACGCCAGCCTGTGGGTTTACCACTACGCAACGAATCAGTGGAGCCAGTTGTATGAGGAATACAATTACGTTCGGGCCATAACCCTCGGAGAGGAAATCGACACCGTTCTGTTTCAATTCGACTCCAATGATCCCTTGCGTTCCTACGATTTGGACAACGTGATGGTCAT